>NZ_JAGKSG010000012.1:0-122679 GCF_018119385.1 Massilia sp. AB1
CCGGCGAGGTCGACGCCATGCTGGCCGCGATGCGCCCGCGTCCCGGCACGCCCGATGCGGCCATCGCCGAAGGCTATGCCTGGGCGGCGGGCCTGTCCTCGACCTGGACCAGGCTGGGCGACAACCCGCGCTGGAACGAGCAGACCGCCAGCATTCGCCATTATGGCAAGCTCGGTTCGATCGGCTTCGAGGCCTTGCGCGCGCAGCGCTTCGCCCAGACCGGCCACGCCTGGGCGCTGGACGCCTACACCAAATTATGGAACGGCGCCTACGCCAACCTGCGCTACCAGCGTGCGCCCTCGGCGCGCCTGTTCCCGGCCAACAGCGGCCGCATCGAGCTGTACCAGGCGGTGGGTGACGGCTGGGAAGTCTCGCTCAGCGACGACGTGCTCGGCTTCGGCGAGCGCGTCAACATCTACGGCGTGAGCCTGGCGAAGTACAGCGGCAACTGGTACGTCCAGCTGCGCCACCAGAATATTGTGGCGCCGGGCTCGCACGGCTCGGGCGACCGCCTGCTGGGCCGCTACTACTACCAGGGCGACGCCGACAGCTACCTGGAGCTGGCGGTGAACCGCGGCCGCAGCGACGATCCGCTGTCGCTGGCGGGCGGACGCACCCGCTCCGGCGGCGGCAGCGTCAACCTGGTGCATTATTTTTCGCGCGACTGGGGCGGGCGCGTGGGCGCCGCCTTCTCCCGTGACAGCGGTGGCAGCGCGCGCGAGCGCAGCCTGAACTTCGCCGTCTACCGCCGCTGGTAAAGCCGGTCAGCAGAAGTCCCGGCTGGGCGCATGCAGGCGCCCCAGCAGGTGCGACATGTCGACCAGGCGCTTGGCGACCAGGTGGCGCACCTCCCCTTCCTTCTGCCAGATGCCGTACACGCCGAGCAGCGGCGCGTTCAGCACCTCGCGCCGCTGCTGCTCCACCAGCGAGGGCCAGACGATCACATTGACGTTGCCGGTCTCGTCCTCCAGGGTCATGAACAGCACGCCCTTGGCGGTGCCGGGGCGCTGGCGCACCGTCACCATGCCGCAGGCGCGCGCCAGCTGGCCGTTCTGGTAGTCCATCAGGGTGGAGGCCGGCATGAAGCGCCTGGCCAGCAACTGCTCGCGCAGCAGCGCCAGCGGATGGCGGCCCAGGGTCAGGCCCTGGGCACGGTAGTCGCCCACGATTTCCTCGCCTTCCGAGGGCGCGGCCAGCTGCGGCGTTTCTTCCTGCACCGTGGTCGGGCGCAGCAGGTCGCGGTCGGGCGCCGCGCCCACCGCCTGCCACAGGGCTTCGCGCCGGTGCCCGGCCAGCGAACGCAGCGCGTTGGCGCCGGCCAGCACCTGCAGGTCGCCCCGGTCCAGGCGCGCGCGCCGCGCCAGGTCGGCCACGCTCTCGAAAGGCCGGATGGCGCGCGCTTCCTCGATACGCTCCGCCACTTCGTGCTTCAATCCGCGCTGTAGCGACAGTCCCAGGCGCACCGCCGGCTGGCGCGAGCGGTCGACCGGGTCGAGTTCCTCCAGCGCCGAATCCCAGCCACTGATCGCCACGTCCACCGGCCTCACCTCGATGCCGTGGCGGCGCGCGTCCTGCACCAGCTGCGAGGGGCTGTAGAAGCCCATCGGCTGGCTGTTGAGCAGCGCGCACAGGAAGGCCGCCGGCTCGTGGCACTTGAGCCAGGAACTGGCATAGGCCAGCAGCGCGAAGCTGGCCGCGTGCGATTCGGGGAAGCCGTATTCGCCGAAGCCCTGGATCTGGCTGAAGATCGATTCGGCGAAGGACAGCTCGTAGCCGCGTTCCAGCATGCCGCCCACGATGCGCTCGTAGTACTGCTCCAGGCCGCCCTTGCGCTTCCAGGCCGCCATCGCGCGCCGCAGCTGGTCCGCTTCGCCCGGCGTGAAGCCGGCGCCCAGGATCGCCACCTGCATCACCTGTTCCTGGAAGATCGGCACGCCCAGGGTGCGCTCCAGGGCCACTTTCATCTGCGGGCTCGGATAGTGCACGGGATCGAGTCTCTGCCGCCGCCGCAGATAAGGATGCACCATGCCGCCCTGGATCGGGCCGGGGCGCACCACCGCCACTTCGATCACCAGGTCGTAGAAGCGGCGCGGCTGCATGCGCGGCAGCATGCTCATCTGCGCGCGCGACTCGATCTGGAACACGCCCACGGTGTCGGCCGCGCAGATCATGTCGTAGGTGGCGGCATCGTCGGCCGGGATGTCCTGCATCTCGAACACGTCGCCGTAGCGCTGCCCGACCAGTTCCAGCCCGCGCCGCATCATCGACAGCATGCCCAGCGCCAGCACGTCGACCTTCATCAGGCCCAGTTCCTCCAGGTCGTTCTTGTCCCACTGGATCACACTGCGCTCTTCCATCGCCGCGTTCTCGATCGGCACCAGGCGCGACAGCTTGCCCTGGGCGATCACGAAGCCGCCCGGATGCTGGGACAGGTGGCGCGGGAAGTTGAGCAGCTGCTGGGCCAGGGTGGCCCATTGCTGCGACAGCGGCGCTTCCGGATCGAGGCCGCTTTCGGCCAGGCGCCCGAGCAGGTCGGCGCGGCTGTCGAACCAGTGGTGGGTCTTGGCCACCTTCTCGACGATGGCCAGGTCGATGCCGAGCGCGCGTCCGCTGTCGCGCAGCGCGCTCTTGGGACGGTAGCTGATCACCACCGCCGCCAGCGCCGCGCGTTCGCGCCCGTACTTGCCGTAGATGTACTGGATGACTTCTTCCCTGCGCTGGTGCTCGAAGTCGACGTCGATGTCGGGCGGCTCGTTGCGCTCCTTCGAGATGAAGCGCTCGAACAGCAGGCTGGCGCGCGCCGGATCGACCTCGGTGATGCCCAGGCAGTAGCAGACCGCCGAGTTGGCGGCCGAGCCGCGGCCCTGGCACAGGATGTTCTGCGAACGGGCGAAGCGCACGATGTCGTAGACGGTCAGGAAGTAGTGCTCGTACTTCATGTCCGCGATCAGGGACAGCTCGTGCTCGATCTGGGCCTGCACCTTGGCGGGAATCCCTTCGCGGAAGCGCCGGTGCGCGCCGATATAGGTTTCCGCGCGCAGGTAGCTGCTGGCCGTATGGCCGGGCGGGACCACTTCGTCCGGATATTCGTAGCGCAGTTCGTCCAGCGAGAAGGTGCACAGGCGCGCGATGCGCACCGTCTCGGCCAGGGCCTCGCGCGTGTAGATATTGGCCAGGCGCAGGCGCGCGCGCAGGTGCTGCTCCGCGTTCTGCGCCAGGCCGTAGCCGCATTCGGCCACCGGCTTGCCCAGGCGCGTGGCGGTGAGCGTGTCCTGCAGTGGCTTGCGCGAGCGGACATGCATCACGACCTGGCCCAGCGCCGTGATCGGCAAGCCGTGCTGCCAGCCCACCTCCTCCACCGTGGCGCGATGGGCTTCGTCGAAGGCGCGGTGGAGGAGGGTCAATCCGAGCCAGGCGCGGCCCGGGAAGGTGGTGGCCATCCATGCGGCCTGCGCGTGCAGGCGGTCCACGTCCTGCGCCTCGTGCCCGGGATAGGCCGGCAGCAGGATCGCCAGGCAGTCGGGCATGTGCTTCAGGTGCGCGTGTTCCACGCCGGGTTCGGCCAGGTCGTCCGGCGTGAGGAAGTACTCGCCCTTGGCGGCGCGCATGCGGCCCAGGGTGATCAGTTCCGACAGGTTGCCGTAGCCGTTGCGGTTTTGCGCCAGCAGGATCAGCGACAGGGCCGGGCTGCCGTCGCGCCGCTTCAGGTGGAAGTGGGCGCCGATCACCAACGGCAGGCCGGTCTTCTTCGCTTCGCCGTGGGCGCGCACCACGCCGGCCAGCGAGCATTCGTCGGTCAGGGCCAGCGCGAAGTACCCGAGCTGCACCGCGCGCATCACCAGTTCCTCGGCGTGCGAGGCGCCCTCTAGATACGAGAAATTCGACATGCAGAACAGCTCCGCATATTGCGGCAGAACCTGCGTCTGCACTGCGGGAGAGGAAAAATCGGCGGTGGTCGGCGGCGCTGGCACGGCTGGGCTACAATCCTTAGGCAAAACAGCAATACTGTATGAATATACAGTATAACCGACCAAGGACACACAGCAAGAGAGAACGATGCGGATCCATGCCCTGCTTTGCTTCGGCGAACACCCCGGCGACGGCAACCCTGCCCTGGTGATCGAAGACGATCCGCGCGGCCAGGCCGAACGCGCGGCCTTCGCGCGCGAGCGCAACATCACCTGCGTCTGGATCGATCCCGCCGCTGAACCGGGCATCGCGGGCATCGCGGGCGTGGTCGACTACTTCTATCCCCACGCCCGCAGCCCCTTGTGCGTGCACGCGACCTTGGCGGTGGCGCAGGTGCTGTTCGCGCGCGCTCCCGAGGCGGCGATGCTGGCGGTGCGCACCGCGATGCGCGGCCAGCGCCTGGGACTGGTGCGCGAGGACGGCGGCTATTTCGTGCAAATGGAAGTGCAGGAAGCGACCCAGCCCGCACTCGACGGCGCGCAGCTGGCGCGCCTGCTGGCGGCGCCGGACCTGGTGACCGCATCGACGCCGCGCGCGACCTCGATCGGCAGCCCGAAGCTGCTGGTGGAAGTGAAGGACGCGGACAGCCTGCACGCACTCGTTCCCGACCTCGCCGCCATCACCGCCTGGAGCAGGGAGACCGGCGTGAACGGCATGTACGTGTACTGCCGGCATGCGGATGGACGCTACGAAGGGCGCAACTTCAACCACCTCGACCACGCGCTGGAAGACAGCGCCACCGGCGTCGCGGCCGGCGCGCTGACGGCGCTGCTGGAACAGGGGATCACCCTGCTGCAAGGCCGGGCGACCGGGCGCAGCTGCCTGATCCGCACCCGCTACGCCGACGGCGTGGTCCTGGTCGGCGGACGGGTCGAAGCGGCAGGCAGCGAAGCGGCTTTTCTCCATGCTGGTTGAATGATTTGAAGTTATATCATTACAACGTTGTGTTAACGATACAGAGCCATGGTGACTAAAGGGTCAATTGATTAGTATTCAATTTTCCCCCGGAGAAAATCTGTGCTCAAACTCAAACTGATTCCCCAGTCGCTCCTACTTGCCCTGTACGGCGGCGCCGCCCTTGCCTCCCTGATTCCCGCCGCCGCCTTCGCACAAAGCGCAGCGCCGGCAGCCAGCACCGAGAACGTCGCCACCGTCAGCGTGGTCGGCTCGCGCCGTGTCGGCAACGCCTCTTCCACCGACACCCCGGTGCCGGTCGACTTCATCCCCATGACCAAGGCCGCCGAACAAGGCGGCCAGTTCGACCTGGCCCAGGCGCTGACCAACATCTCGCCCTCGTTCAACTCGACCCGCCAGACCGGCGCGGACGGCGCCGACCTGATCGACTCGGCCGCCCTGCGCGGCCTGGGCTCGGACCAGACCCTGGTGCTGGTCAACGGCAAGCGCCGCCACACCGTGGCGCTGGTGAATCTGTTCGGCGCGCGCAACCGCGGCAACACGGGCACCGACATGAATGCGATCCCGCTGCTGGCGATCAAGAACGTGCAGGTGCTGCGCGACGGCGCCGCCGCGCAATACGGCTCGGACGCGATCGCGGGCGTGATCAACATCGAACTGAAGAAAAACCTGGGCTGCGAATCGGTGCTGGGCTACGGCCAGTACACCGAAGGCGACGGCGAGAACTGGCTGGCCTCGGCCTACTGCGGCGTGGCCGTGGCGGGTGGCGTGCTGGGCATCACCGGCGAATGGTATGACCGCGGCCGCTCGAACCGCTCGGAGCCGGGCAATCCGCGCATCATCGGCGACACCAAGTCCGAGAACCAGACCCTTTACCTGAACGGCGAATTCCCGACTGGTCCGGGCAAGCTGTATTTCACCGCGGGCGCGCAGAAGCGCGACGCTTCGTCGGCGGCCTGGGCGCGCGAAGGCGTGGGCTCGGACGATATTCCGCGCCGTAACTCGGCGGCCATGTACCCGACCGGCTTCGTTCCCTTCATCGACGGCAAGGTCGACGACCGCTGGGGCACCGTGGGCTACCGCTGGCAAATGGGCGAGTGGAACACCGACCTGTCGCAGACCTACGGCTACAACCGCCTGATGTACAACATCAATAACACCCTGAACGCCTCGATCGCCAACCAGGACCTGCTTGCCGGCGGTCCGGGCCGCAGCGCCTCGGCCTTCGACGCGGGCGGCTTCTCGTTCCGCCAGGCGACCACCAACCTGGACTTCAGCCGCTTCTACAACGGCGTCCTGAACGGCATGAACGTCGCCTTCGGCCTGGAGCACCGCCGCGAGAACTACAAGATCTTCGCCGGCGAGCCGGGCTCTTATATCGACGCCGACGGCCTGAACTTCGGCGGCGCACCGGGCAGCCAGGGTTTCCCGGGCTTCCAGCCGGGCGATGCGACCGACAGCGACCGCCACAGCAGCGCCGCCTACATCGACATCGAGACCGACGTCAGCGACCGCTTCAAGGTCCAGACCGCGCTGCGCCACGAGCGCTATTCGGACTTCGGTTCGACCACCACCGGCAAGCTGGCCGGCTCCTACCGCGTGACGCCGAGCGTGCTGCTGCGCGCCTCGGCCAGCACCGGCTTCCGTGCGCCGTCGCTGCAGCAGGTCCACTTCTCGTCGACCTTCACCGACTTCGTCAGCGGCGAGGCGGTGGACGTGGTGCTGGCGCCAAACGGCGGCGCGGTGGCGAATGCCGCCGGCATCCCGCAGCTCAAGGATGAGCAATCGAAGAGCTTCACCGCGGGCATCACCTGGTCGCCGACCCAGTCGACTTCGGTGACGGCCGACCTGTACCGCATCGACATCGACGACCGCATCGTGCTGACGGGCCGCTTCGACGCCGAGAACTATCCTGCGCTGGGCGCCACCCTGCAGCAGCTGGGCGTGGACCAGGCGCAGTTCTTCGTCAACTCGGTCGACACCAAGACCCAGGGCCTGGACCTGACCGTGTCGAACCGCGCCGACCTGGGCGCGGGCAAGCTGAGCACCTTCCTGGCGCTGAACTTCAGCAAGACCGAAGTCAAGAACGTGAAAGCCCCGGCCGCATTCGCGGGCTTCGAGGACGTGCTGCTGTCCGAGCGCGAGCGCCTGTTCATCGAAGAAGGCGCGCCGCGCCGCAAGGCCACCCTCGGCTTCGACTACAGCCTGAACAAGTTCGAGACCTCGCTGCGCATCATCCACTTCGGTCCGCAGACCCTGGGCACCTTCTCGGGCCCGCCGGTGCCGAACCAGAAGTATGACGCCAAGACCTCGGCCGACCTGTCCTTCACCTGGGCCTTCACCGACAAGACCAAGCTGACCGTCGGCGGCACCAACATCTTCGACGTCAAGCCGACGGCGCAGGATCCGAACGAGACCGACAACGGCTTCAAGTACGAGAGCGTGCAGTTCGGCCTGAACGGCGCTTCGGTGTTCGCCCGCCTGTCGCACAAGTTCTGAACCGGCTTCGCATGACATCCAGAGGCTCCGCTTGCGGAGCCTTTTTTATTAAGGACTGACGATGAAAAAGACCGACCTGGCAAAGAGCGATGCCAAAAAATTGATGAATCAGATGAATGCGAAGGGCGCCGCCTTTGGCGCAGCGGCCAAGGCGGCTACGCCCGACCGCCGCGAACAGCGCGAGCGCGAGCGCGCGCTGGGACTGGTGCCGTTTGCCGTCAAGCTCAACGGCGAGCTGGTGCAGCAGTTGCAAAAGCTGAGCAAGGAGCGCGGCGTCGAGCTGAACCAGCTCGTGGCCGAGCTGCTGCAAAAAGGCCTCTCCGCCGACTGATCGCGAGATCATCCGGTCCGCTTCCCCCGGCTTTCGTCGCCCGCTGCGGCGATTCGTCGGAAAGCGGATGCATCCAGCCCCGCCGGCAAGGACACTGGCATTTTCTTCCACGGAGAAGTCACATGCCTACGTCCGCGCGCATCCTCTTCAGCCTGTGCCTGTCCTGCCTGAGCACCTGGGCCAGCGCCTCCACTCCCTCGCCGGACGCCTGCCGGCTGGCCAGTATGGCGCCTGAGAACTTCGTCATGCGGATTCCGTTCGAGGTCGTCGACGGACGGATCTATGTGCAAGCCAGGGTCAATGACCGCGGCCCGTTCCGCTTCGCCATCGATACCGGAGCGAGCGGCCTGGGACGCGCGGATGCGAGCCTGGTCTCCACGCTGAATTTGAAGCCGCAAGGAAAAGCCGAGGCCTCGGACGGCGTGCAGGCCGCGCAGGTCGATACCGTGCACCTGGACGCGCTCGAACTGGGCGGCCTGTCGCGCAAGGGACTCGATGTCATCACCCGCAACTACAGCGGCCGCATGCCGGCCGGCGCCGCCTTCCACGGCATCGTCGGACGCGAGTTCTTTGCGGACGGCTTGCTGATCCTGGACTACCCGAACAAGACCCTGGCCTTCAGCCGCACGCTGTCGCTGCCTGCGGCGGGAGAGCACATCCTCAAGTACGAGCGCGCTTTCCGCGTGCCTGTCTCCATTGGCTCGATCCGGACCGAGGGGAACCTGGACACCGGGGCCAACGTCAGCTTCGTGATGCCGCAAGCCCTCTACGACAAGGTCGGCAAGGGCCCGCTGGAGCTGGCCGGGCAAGGCACGCTGACCAATACGCGGATCGACACCATGCGCGCCGTCGTGCCCGGCCCGTTCAGGATCGGCGCCGCCAGCATCAAGGACGTGGAGGTGCGCGTCTCCGAGCGTTTTCCCGAGCTGCTCGTCGGCGCGCACGTTCTGCGCAATTACACGGTCATGATCGACCAGCGCTCGCGCAGCATCGCGCTATGCCCCTGACAAACGGACTTGCGGAGGCTCTGCTATAGTCGACAGTTCCGCATAGTGCTCAACCCGCAAGCCGATGAACACATTCTGGAGTCTTCACGTAGGCAAGCTGACGCCTTACGTACCGGGCGAGCAGCCCCGGATCGAGCGCATGATCAAGCTGAACACCAACGAAAATCCTTATCCGCCCTCGCCCAAGGTGATGGCCGCCATCGAGGCGGCTGGCGCCGACCGCCTGCGCCTTTATCCCGATCCGCAAGCGATCCGGCTCACGCAGGCCCTCGCCGCCTATCACGGCGTGGGACAGGACGAGGTCTTCGTCGGCAACGGCTCCGACGAAGTCCTGGCCCATGCCTTCCATGCCTTCTTCGTGCAGGACGCTCCCCTCCTGATGCCGGCGGTGAGCTACAGCTTCTACCAGGTCTATTGCCGCCTCTACGGCATCGAGGCCCGGCTGGTGCCCCTGGACGAGGACATGCGGATCGATCCCGGCCAGTACGGCGCGCCCTGCGGCGGCGTGGTGATCGCCAACCCGAACGCGCCGACCGGCATCGCGCTGACCCTGGACGAGGTGAAGCGCATCCTGCGCGCGCAGCCCGACCGCGTCGTGCTGGTGGACGAGGCCTATGTCGACTTCGGCGCGGAATCCGCCGTTTCGCTGATCCGCGATTATCCCAACCTGCTGGTGGTGCACACCTTCTCCAAGTCGCGCGCGCTGGCCGGCCTGCGCGTCGGCGCCGCCTTCGGCCAGCCGCACTTGATCGAAGGACTGAATCGGGTGAAGGACAGCTTCAACTCCTACCCGCTGGGACATCTGGAAATCGCCGGCGCCGTCGCGTCGCTGGAAGACGAAGACTATTTCCAGGCCCGGCGCGCCCAGGTGATGGCGACGCGCGAGCGCCTGGCGGAACGCCTGCGCACCCTGGGTTTCGACGTGCTGCCTTCGGCCACGAACTTCGTGTTCGCGCGCCATTCCCAACACCGTGCAGGCGACCTGGCCCAGGCATTGCGCGAATGCGCCATCCTGGTACGCCATTTCAAGTCGCCGGGGATCGACAACTACCTGCGCATCAGCATCGGCACCGACGAGGAATGCGCGCAGCTCGTGGCGGCGCTGGAAGACATCACCGCATCAAGCCTGGCTTGAACGCCTGCGCGACACGAGCAAGCCTGCCAGCGCGGCGCCGAACAGCGCCAGAGATGCCGGCTCAGGGACGGTGAAATCGTCCATCGCCCACGGCGTCGGGCTGCTGTTGTAGATCACCAGCGTATCGATGCCGTTCCATCCCAGCTGTACCCACTGCGGCGCCAGCGTATCGATCACATACGAGACATCCGTGGTGAACAGCAGCTGGCCATTGCGCCAGCCCTCGAACGAGATCTCCTGCTCCAGCCAGGCGGAAGTGAAGTACGCGCCCACGAAGTTGAAGCCGCCGGCCCTGGAGATCGCGGCCGGCGCGCCGTCACGGTTGAAGGCGGTGTTCGCGAACGAGACCGTCCCCGTTTCATAGCCGCTGCCCGGATAGGCGTCGGCCCGGATCACGCCGACGTTGTCCCAGTCGAAGCCCTGGTAGCCATTGGCCACCGCCTGGGTTTCATCGCCCGGCAGGTCGTCGAAACCGATCACGCCGGCGGATGCGCCGAACGACGCAAGCAGCAGCGCCAGGGAGAGAATGGTGTTCTTCATGTTGTCTTCCTCGAGATTCAGTCAGGATCAGCGGGCCAGGGCCGCCACGTCGGCATCGGTCAATGCGGTGCCGTAGATGCGCAGGTCGTCCATCGAGCCCTTGTAGGGCGTATCCCACCAGTTCACGCCCAGCGCGAACACGCCGGTGGCGGTGGTGAACACGTTCGGGAAGTTCACGCCGCTGAACTTCTTCACGCCATCCACATAGACATTGACCGCGCCGTTCTTCACCGTGAAGGCCAGGTGCGACCAGCGGCCGACCGGGATATTCATCCCCAGCCCGGCGTCGTACCAGGCCGTGCCCGACCACAGCATGCTGGCGCCGCCGACGAAGTCGTGGCCTTTCGGCAGGAGGCTGATCCACGAGTCCGTGGTGCGCGCGCCGAAGAAGGTGGTGGTGAAGGCCGTCAGCTGCGCCGGCTTGAGCCAGAGCGCCACCGTGTAGTTGTTGGAGGAGATCAGGCCATTGGGCAGGCGGACGCCGCTGGCGCCATCGAACACGGCGGCATTGCCCTTCACGCCCGCTTCGTATCCCAGGCTGCCGCCGGCGACATCGATGCGGCTGCCAATCAGGCTGCCCGGCGCGAACACGCCATTCGAATCGAACAGGTTGCCGTCGAACGCATAGTGCGCCAGCAGGCCGCCTGCCTTGCGCACGGTGACGGTGAAGGTCTTCAGCATGCTGGCAGTGCCCTTGGTGATGCGTGCGGTGAGCGTGAGCGTCACGTCGCCATTGGGCGAAGCGCTCACCACGCCGGTATTGCTGACCACCGCCGGATTGGACGAGGTCCAGGCGATGGTGGCGCCGCGCGCGCCGCTGGTCGGCAGGTTCAGGTTGGCCGTGACGGCCGAGGTATTGCCCAGGCTAAGCTCGTTGTAGATGGCGCTGGCCACCTGCGCATCGGTGCGCGGGACCAGGCGGCTGCCCATCACGCTCACGCCGTCGCGCGACAGGGCCGAGAAGGTCATCACATAGGTCTTCGAGGTCTCGTCCCATTGGCTGACCAGCACGCCCTTGTAGGGAACGCCGCCCAGCTGCAGCTCGACCTGGTTGCTGCCAACCAGCGTCCAGCTGCCGCTCGCCGCCCCGGTCACGGCGCCGGTGGAACTCAAGGTGATCGGCTGCGCCTTCTTGATGGTGGCGGAGATGTCCTTGCCGTGGTTGACCAGCAGGTAGTCGCCTACCACGAACTCGCGCCGCACGGCGGCCAGCTTTTCGTTGGCGAAGCGGTAAGGCGTCACGACCGGCCAGCCGTCCGCATTCATGAACATCTGGTGGGTGCGCACCTCGTGCTGTTCGCCGCGCTCGGGGAAGCGCGCATGGAACACCAGGAAGTGGCGGCCGGTGGCGGCGTCGTAATAGGCCGAGTTGTGGCCCGGCGAGACGTAGCCGGTGCCGATGCCCGTGCCCGTTTCGCCCAGCTTGCGGTCGAACAGGAAGCTGCCCATCAGCTTGACGCCGTAGGGTGCGATCGAGGCGTCGTCGAACAGCGGCTTGGCCGGGTCGGACTTCACGTTCGCCATGTTGTTGCCCTGGGCGTCCAGGTAGGGACCGTCGGGATTGAGCGAACGCGCCACGCGCATGTTGTAGCCGCCGGTCGCATCCAGCCCGCCGAAGGAGGTGAACATGTAGTAGTAGGACGTGGCGGGGCTGTACAGCACGAAGGCGCCTTCGATGCGGCTGTGGTTGCCGCCGATCAGGCGCTTGCCATAGCCCTGGCCCGGCAGCGGCATGCCGTTCGAGGGGTTCATCTGCATGATGAAGATGCCGCCCGAGTAGGAGCCGTAGATCATCCACAGCCGGCCGGCGTTGTCCGGGAAGACGTGCGGGTCCACCGTGTTCGGGTGCTTCAGGGCGTCGTAGATGCTGCCGTCGGGGCTGGCCTGTCCCCACATGCCGGACTGCAGGATGAGGCCCTTGTCGACATACGGACCCTCGATGCGGTCGGCGACCGCGATCCCCAGCGCCGAACGGGGCGAATCGCCCTTGCAGGCGTTGTAGTACATGTAGAACTTGCCGTCCGCGAGCTGGCGCACGTCGGCCGCCCACAGGGTGTTCGACTGGGCCCAGCTGAAGGCCTCGGACAGCTCGGTGAACACGTTGGCCGAGCCGTTCAGGAACAGCGGATTGGTGGCGCTGACGCTGCTGGTGATCTGCTGCCAGTTCATCAGGTCCTTGGTCTTGGCCGCCGCCAGGTGCGAGCCGAACACATAGAAGGTGTCGCCGACCTTGACGATGGAAGGATCGTGGACCGAGGCGTTGGTGAAGCTGACCGGCGTGTAGCCTGCCTGGGCGGCGGCGTCGAGGGACAGGAGGGACGAGGCCAATAGCGCCCCTATTCCCCATAGAGAGAATGGCTTCTTCATTGCGTGTCTCCGTCTTGTTATCGTTTGCGTTATCGTCGTTGCGCCTGCCGGATCGCAGGACGCACGTTCCCTGCGGCGCGTCTGGCACGGCCGTCCTGGGTATGTACGGTGAATGGACAGAATGAAGAGTTTTTATATTTTCGACAAATCACATTAAAACGGGGATCGATACCGATATCGGTATCGATCCCCGCGCGCCGTCAGCGCAGGCTTACTTGGCGCCGCCGCGCGCCGCCGCCTGGCGCTGGCGCAGCCTGGTGACGGCTTCGCCGCCCACGCCCCAGTTATCGGTGTTCACTTCGTCGATCACGACGAAAGTCGATGCCGGGTCCTTGTCCAGCACCTCCTTCATGAGGTCCGTGGCGCCCGCGATCAGCGCTTCCTTCTGCTGCCTGGTCACGCCTTCGTCGGTGACCTGGATCAGGATATAAGGCATGGCGTTCTCCTTGCGTTTACCAGGTGCCGGCGGTGGCGCCGCCGTCCACGTTCAGCACCACGCCGGTGGCGAAGCTGGCGTCGGTCAGGTACAGCACCGCGTCGACAATGTCGTCCACCTTGCCGAGCTGGCCGGTCGGCTGCAGGGTGCGCAGGAA
Organism: Massilia sp. AB1; assembly: GCF_018119385.1. Classification (NCBI taxonomy): domain Bacteria; kingdom Pseudomonadati; phylum Pseudomonadota; class Betaproteobacteria; order Burkholderiales; family Oxalobacteraceae; genus Massilia; species Massilia sp. AB1. Next base: position 13,357 of record NZ_JAGKSG010000012.1, read on the forward strand.
GTCGTGGAAGCCGCTGTCGTGCATCGGCGTGTCGATGATCCCCGGCGCGACGGCGGATACCTTGATGTTCTGCGGGGCCAGCTCCAGCGCCAGCGCGCGGGTCGCGGCGTTCAGGCCACCCTTGACCAGCACCGGCAGCGCGGCCGGCACCCTGGCATTGGGTTGCAGCGCGATGCTGGCCGTGATGTTGACGATGTGGCCGCCGCCGTGCGCCGCCATGTGCGTGGCGGCCTGCTGCGACGGGTAGAAGAAGCCCATCAGGTTGGTCGCCACCAGGCGCTCCACATCGTCCGGCGTGTAGGCGGCGAAGGGCTTGGCGGTGAAGATGCCGGCATTGTTGATCAGGATGTCGGCCTTGCCGAAGCGGTCCGAGGCCGCCGCGAACAGGGCCTCGGCGGTTGCGGGTTCGGCGATGTCGCCGGCCACGCCGAGGAAGTTCTGCGGCTTGCCCAGGCTGGCCCTCGCCTGCTCCAGGCGCTCGGCGCTGCGGGCGTTGCCCACCACGTTGTAGCCGCGTTCGAGATAGGCCGCGGCCAGGGCCAGGCCGATGCCGCTCGATGCGCCAGTGATGACGACGGTACGGTTTGCTGCTTGCATGATGCGCTCCTTTGTTCGGTGGTGTGGACAGCAGCGTCGTTGCGCCGTCCATGGCCTGAACTATAGGAAGTCCGCACCGCCGGAAAAAGGTGATCGGCAGTAATACAATCGATACACGATGTAATGAATCGCCTAGCCTCTCAGCTGCTCGACCAGGAAGTCGACGAAGGCGCGCACGCGCAGGGCCACGTGGCGCGCATGCGGATAGAGCAGGCAGAAGGGCCGCGAGCGCCCGCCGTATCGCGGCAGCAGTTCGACCAGCCGCCCTGCCCTCAGGTCGTCTTCGACGATGAAGCGGTAGGTCTGGAACACGCCGCCGCCGGCGCGCGCCAGCGTTACCGCGCCAAGGATGTCCCCGGCGCAGCCATACAGGCCGTTTGTGGGCAGCTCGATGTCCGCGCCGCCGTCGCGGAACAGCCAGGGGATGTTGCGCCCGTTGCTGGGCAAGGCGAACTGGATGCAGTTGTGGGCGCGCAGCGCCTCCAGAGAATCGGGCGTGCCGGCGCGCTCCAGGTAATCCGGAGAGGCGACCACCACCAGTTCGGCGTCTTCCAGCTGGCGGGAGATCATGGTGGAATCGGGCGGCGTGCGGCCGCGGATCGCCAGGTCGAAGCCTTCGTCGCCAAAGTCGACGTTGCGGTTACTGAGGTGGAATTCGATGCGCACGTCCGGATAGCGGCGCGTGAACTCGGGCAACAGCGGCAGCACCCGGTAGTGGCCGTAGGGCGTAGGAAGGCTGATGCGCAGCAGGCCGGAGGGCGCGCTCTGGCGCCCGGTGACCATGCGCTCGGCCTCCACCAATTGAGCGAGCGCCGCGCGGCACTGTTCGTAGTACTCGCGTCCCGCTTCGGTCAGGTGCAGGGTGCGCGTGGTGCGCACGAACAGGCGCACGTCCAGGCGCGCTTCCAGGCGCGAGATGGCGCGGCTCACCGCCGCCGGGGTGACGCCCGCCGCCGTCGCCGCGGCCGTGAAACTGCCCAGTTCTGCCGTGGAGCAGAACAGCTCGATGCTGCCCAGGAGGATGTCGTCGAATTGGCGGGTCATCGGTTCATGCCATGGAGTTCATGCTGCCGATGATACCCGCCGGGGCTCATTTGGTCACCGTGAGGACGCTGCGCTTGCCGCCCTTGAAGCCATACAGGGTGATGGTGCCGTCGCGGATGTCGCCCTTCGCATCGAAAGCGATCGGACCGGTCACGCCTTTGTACTGGATGCTGGCCAGCACCGGCAGGTACTTGGCCGGCGCGGACGACCCGGCCTTGACCATGGCCTCCGCCATGACCATCACGGCGTCGTAGGCGTAAGGCGCGTTGATCTGCACGTCGATGCCGAAGCGCTTCTTGTAATCCGCCCGGAATTTGTCCATGCCGGCCTTGGCCTCGCCCTGCACGCCGCCCGCTTCCGCGCACACCACCTGGCCGTCCGCCATGGTGCCGCCGGAGAGCTTGTGGATCTCGTCCGAGCAGATGCCGTCGCCGCCCATCATGCGCACGTTCATGCCGAGCTGCTTCATCTGGCGCAGCATGGGGCCGGCGGTCGCGCTCATGCCGCCGAAGAAGACCAGGTCCGGCTTGCTGGCGCGGATGCGGGTGATGATGGCCGAGAAGTCGGTCGCCTTGTCGTGGGTGAACTCGCGCGCCACCACGCTGCCGCCCTGCTTCTGCAGGCTGCGCGAGAATTCGGTCACCAGGCCCTGGCCGTAGGCGGTGCGGTCGTCGACCACCGCCACGCGCTTCGCCTTCATGCCGTCGAGGGCGTAGCGGCCCAGCGCCTGGCCCAGCTGCACGTCGTTGGCCACCACGCGGAAGGTGGTGTTGAAGCCCTGCTGGGTGTACTTCGGCGAAGTCGACGAGGGCGAGATTTGCGGGATGCCGGCCGCGTGGTAGATCTTGGAGGCCGGGATCGTGGTGCCCGAGGTCTCGTGGCCGACCATGCCATGGATCTTCGCGTCGACCAGTTTCTGGGCCACGCTGGTGGCCTGCTTCGGGTCGCCGCCGTCGTCCTCGGCCATCAGCTGGAAGGTCACCTTCTTGCCGCCGATGCTCACGCCGCGCGCGTTCAGCGCTTCCACCGCCATGCGGGCGCCGTTCTCGGTGTCCTTGCCGAAGTAGGCCACCGGCCCGGTCACGGCCGCCGCATGGCCGATCTTCACCACCTCCTGCGCCGTCGCCATGCCAGCCGCCGCCGCCAGGGCGCCGACCATCATTACCTGCTTGTTCATCGCATCCTCATTGTCACTGCTAGCGCTAGCGCGCCAAAACCGTCCATTCTACCGGCTGCCGCACGGGCGTGCTGCTTGTGACAATTGGTGAGAATGCCATCTTGCTAACTGCTGTATTCTCCGCGCTCATCGGCGCAAAAGACGCCAGCCCCTGGCAGCAATAGGCAGAAAACGACGTACCACGGAGACCACCATCGATACCCCAGCCAGAATCAGGGCTGCCGGCGCGCTTGCCGGCGGCCTGCTGTTTTTGTCGACCGCGCTGCCGGTCCATGCCGCCGGGCTGGACCCGGCCACCGACGCATGCGCGCAGGCTGGCCGCCACGGCCAGCCCTGTGCCGGCGCCGTACTGGGCAAGACGCCCCGCCCCACGGCCGCCATCCAAGGCCCCCGCCACGCCGTTTCCGCACGCACGAAGCGCGAATGCCGGGGCTTGCAGGATGCGATCCAGGTGAGCGAACAAGCGGAACGGCGCAGCACCGGCGCCGGTGTGATCGAATCGCTGCGCCAGGACTTGCTCAGCCTACGCAAGCGCCATCGCCAGTTGGGCTGCTGATCAGCTTTCCTGTTTCTTGAAGACGACCGTGGCCGCCAGTCCGCCCAATCGCTCGGAACGGCCGAGCGTGAGCGCGGCGCCGTGGCGTTCGGCGATGGCCTTGATGATGGCCAGGCCCAGGCCGCTGCCGGCGGCTTCGCTGCCGGCCACGCGGTAGAAGCGGTCGAACACCCTTTCGCGTTCCTCTTCCGGGATCCCCGGGCCGCTATCTTCCACCGTGACCTTGACCGCCGCGCCCTCGGCGACCACCGAGATATCGGCCGTGCCGCCGGCGGGCGTGTACTTGATGGCGTTGTCGACCAGGTTGCGCAGCAGGATCTGCAGCGCATCCGGCTGGCCTTCCACACTGGCCGGGTCGGCCTGCTGCACGCCCACGTCGACGCCCTTGGCGGCGGCCACGCCGGCCAGGTCGGCCACGGTGCGGCGCGCCAGGTCGGCCAGGTCGACCGGGCGGCAGGCGGCGCCGCTGGCGGCGGTCGCTTCCTGGCGCGCCAGCACCAGCAGCTGTTCGACCAGGCGCGTGGCGCGGTCGATGCCGGCCGTCAGGCGCGCCACCGCGAGCTTGCGCGCGTCGGCGTTATCGGCGCGGTCCAGGCTTTGCGCCTGCAGGCGCAGCGCGGCCAGCGGCGTGCGCAGCTCGTGCGCGGCGTCGGCCACGAAATTCTGCTGGGCGTCGAAGGCGGTCTTCACGCGTCCGAACAGCAGGTTCAGTTCCTGCACCAGCGGACGCACCTCGTCCGGCAAGCCAGCTTCCGATACCGGCGACAAGTCGTCCGCCTGGCGCGAGGCCACCTGCGAGCGCACCCGCGCCACCGGCTCGAGCGATCCGCTCACCACCCACCACACCACCAGCATCAGGATCGGCATCATCACCGCGATCGGCCCCAGGGTGCGCAGCGCCAGGTTGCCCGCCATGTTGCGGCGCACGGCCAGGTCCTGGGCCACCTGCACGGTCTGGTTCGCGGTCTGGATCGAGAACACGCGGTAGACGGTGCCGTTGGCCTTCACGTTGGAAAAGCCCAGCACCGCACGCTGCGGCAGGCGCGCGCGAGAGACGCTGTGGAACATCTGGACCCCGTCCGGAGACCACATCTGCACCACCATGTCGTCGTTGCCGCCGCTTTCGCTGTTGGCTTCCATGCGCTCCTGCACCTCGGTGTTCGACAAGGGCGTGCCCGAGCGCAGCGAGAGCGCCATTTGCTGCATGTGGTAGTCGAAGATCTGGTCGGCGTCGTGCAGGGCCGTGCGGTAGGCGATGGATGCCTGGGCCAGCGCCGCGATCGTGATGGCCGCCAGCAGGAACCACAGCAGGCGGCCCCGGAGCGAATGGGTGACCTTCATGCCTTCGGGACCATGTAGCCCACGCCGCGCACGTTCTGAATCAGGTCGCTGCCCAGCTTCTTGCGCAGGCCGTGGATGTAGACCTCGACCGCGTTGCTGGAGACTTCGTCGCGCCAGCTGTATAGCTTTTCCTCGAGCTGGGCGCGCGACAGCACGGCGCCGGGACGAGCGACCAGGGCTTCCAGCACCGCCCATTCGCGCGCCGACAGCGCTACCTGCGTGCCGTCGACCAGCACCTCGCGGGTGGCGGGGTTGACCGAGATGTTCTTGTATTCGAAGATGGGTTCGGCGCGCCCGGCGGCGCGGCGCAGCAGCGCGCGGATGCGCGCCAGCAGTTCGTCGAGATCGTAGGGTTTGAGGACGTAGTCGTCGGCGCCGGCGTCGAGGCCGGCGATGCGCTGGGCCACCGAGTCGCGCGCGGTGGCGACCAGCACCGGGGTGCGGTCCTTGCGGGAGCGCATGGAGCGCAGCACGTCCAGCCCGTCCTTGCGCGGGAGCCCAAGGTCGAGCAGGACCAGGTCGTAGTTCTGGTTCTGCATCAGGGCCGTGTCGGCCATTTCGCCGTCCTTGACCCAGTCGACGGCGTAGTGCTCGGCCCTTAACAGGTCGAGCACTACTTCGCCGATCATCGTATCGTCTTCCACCAGCAATAGCCGCATGAATTCCCCGTTCTTGAAACCAGCAGGTCGAGGACGCTACGCTTCCTTAACCGATCCGCACCGGAATGAAGATTCTGTCACTCCCGCGCTGGATCAGCAAGGCCACAGACTTGCTGGCTTTCGCCACCACGTCGCGGACCTGGTCGACGGAGTTCACCGCGCGACCGTTGACTGAAATGAGTACGTCGCCCGGCTCGATGCCCGCCACGGCGGCGGCGCCCGAGGCGTCCTCGATCACGAGGCCGGAGGCGATGCCGCTCTGGCGGCGCTCGATCGGTTCGAGCGGACGCAGGGCCAGGCCCAGCTTGGCGCTGTTGTCCTGCACATCCGCGGCCAGCTCTTCCTGCGGGCGCTTGCCCTTCTCGCTGGCGTCGCCGAGCGTCGCATCGACGCGCACCAGCTTGCCGTCGCGCCAGACGTCGAGGCTCACGCGTTCGCCCGGCTTGGCCAGGGCGATGATGCCCGGCAGGTCGCCCGAGGACACGATGGACTGGCCGTTCACGCGGCGGATCACGTCGCCCGACTTCAGGCCGGCGCGCTCGGCCGGGCCGCCGCGCTCGACGCTCGAGACCAGGGCGCCTTCCGGCGATTCGAGGCGGAAGGAATCGGCGAAGCCCTGGCCGACTTCCTGCACGCTCACGCCCAGCTTGGCGTGCTGCACCTTGCCGGTGGCGACGATCTGGTCCTTGATGCGCACCGCGACGTCGATCGGGATCGAGAACGACAGGCCCTGGTAGCCGCCGGTCTGGCTGTAGATCTGCGAGTTGATGCCGACCACTTCGCCGCGGGTGTTGAACAGCGGGCCGCCCGAGTTGCCGGGGTTGACGGCGACGTCGGTCTGGATGAAGGGCACGGCGCCGTCCGGCAGCGAGCGGCCGGTGGCGCTCACCACGCCGGCGGTGACGGTGCTTTCCAGGCCATACGGCGAACCGATGGCCAGCACCCACTCGCCCACCAGCAGCGAACGCGATCTGCCGACCGGCACCACCGGCAGGTTCTTGGCGTCGATCTTCAGCACGGCCACGTCGGTCTTCGGGTCCGAGCCCAGGACCTTGGCGCGGAATTCGCGGCGGTCCTGCAGCTTGACGGTGACTTCGTCGGCGCCTTGCACGACGTGGGCGTTGGTCAGGATGACGCCGTCCGGGCTGACAATGAAGCCCGATCCGGCGCCGAAAACGACCGGCGCTTCACGACCGCCGCCACCACCGTAGCGCGGGTCCTGGAACTGCCGGAAAAACTCGTAGAACGGATGGCTCGGGTCCATGCGCGGCATGGCGCCGCGGTTGGCGGCGCGGCTGGTGCCGCTGACACGGATGTTGACCACGGCCTTGCCGTTTTGCGCAGCGATGCGCGTGAAATCAGGAAGCGTCACCGTCGCCGCAGGGGCGGCCACTGCAGCGGCAGGCGCGGGCGCGGCGGCCGGCGCGGGGGCGGCTGCGGCAGGCGCAGTCTCGGCTGCAACGTTGTTGTGGTTGACCGCAATGGCACCAACCGCTCCGCCAATGACGCCCGCGGCACACAGGGCCAGGGTCAGGCGTTTGGCGGTGATGGCAGGTTCGTTAGACATGTATGAGCTCCTGATGAAAATTGTCGATGGTGTGGATGATCGATGGAGGTAGTTTCCCGCATGAGCCTTAGACCATGCTTAAGTTGGCAAGAGTCCGCCTTAGGGCAGGCTTAAGGACGGGTTAACTCATCGGTTCCAAAAACAAAAAGGGCGCCCCGTACCGCGAGCGCCCTCCTTTTAATTCACTACTGCTGTTACCACTGCCTGCTTAGGCGGCGTCGCGTTGCTCCAGTGCCTGGACATTACCCGTGTTGCCCAGCGCATCCGCAATGGCGATCTTGCGCGGCTTCAGGGCTTCAGGCACTTCGCGCACCAGTTCGATGGTGAGCATGCCGTTGTCGAACGACGCAGTGGTGACCTTCACGTGGTTGGCCAGCTGGAAACGCTGTTCGAAATCGCGTGCCGCGATGCCGCGGTGCAGGTAGGTACGCTGGGTCTCGTCCTTCTGCTTGCGGCCGGTGACATGCAGGCTGTCACGCTCGGTCACGATCTCGATCTCGTCGCGGCTGAAGCCGGCGAGTGCCATCACGATGCGGTACTCGTCCTCGCTCACCAGTTCGATGTTGTACGGCGGGTAGCTCGGCTCGCCACGCTGCTCGAGCAGGTTGGCCAGGCGATCGAAACCAATGGCGGAACGGTACAGCGGAGTCAGATCAAAAGTACGCATGATTACATATCCTTTTTCAAGTTAAGCGATAAGTTGACGGACCTCATTGAGCATCCGTTGAAGCCAATCTAATGCCAGGTCTTTGACTTTTCAAGGTATGCGAAATATGGTTTTTAAGCATGTTTAGCAAATTTTGTTTGCAGTATGTTTCCATGGAATCTAGGCCTGCAGAGCGGTGCTACACTCGTCCGTTTGCTTCCATCATCCCCTTGCCATCCATGACTTCGACCCGCAATCTGCTCGCGCGCGCCGCGCGTCCGGCCAGTGCCCTGGCCTTCGCCCTTGCCTTGACCCTGCCGGCCCAGGCCGCCGTCCCGGCCGTCGGCAACCAGCCCTATCCGGGCACCATCGCCGTCAAGGTCGACGCGACCAATTTGTCGCAGCAGATCTTCCGCATGCAGATGGCGATTCCCGTGCAACCGGGTCCGCTGACCCTGCTCTATCCGCAGTGGGCGCCGGGCAACCACGGCCCGAACATTCCGCTGACCCAGCTCGCTGGCCTGAAGTTCAGCGCGGGCGGCAAGCCGGTCGAATGGACGCGCGACCCGGTCAACGTCTACGCCTTCCACGTCACGGTGCCGGAAGGCGCCACGACCCTGGACGCCGAGTACCAGTTCCTGTCGCCGCTGGACGGCGGCCAGGGCCGCATCACCATGACCGACGACATCCTCGGCGTGCAGTGGCAATCGGTGCTGCTCTACCCGGCGGGCTACCACGCGCGCCGCATCACGGTGCAGCCGAGCGTCGTGTTCCCGGCCGGCTGGCAGTTCGCCAGCGCGCTCGAGGTCCAGGAAAAGCGCGGCGACGAAGTGCGCTTCAAGCCGCACGACCTCGACACCCTGGTCGACTCGCCGATCTTCGCCGGCCGCTACTTCAAGCGCATCGACCTGGCGCCGGGCGCCAAGGCGCCCGTAATGCTGAACGTGGTCGCGGATAATCCGGAAAGCCTGGAAGCCAAGCCGGAACAGATCGCCCTGCACCGCGCGATGGTGGAGCAGGCCCTCAAGCTGTTCGGCTCGCACCACTACAAGCACTACGACTTCCTGTTCGCGATCTCGGACGAATTCGGCGGCATCGGCCGCGAGCACCACCAGTCGAGCGAGAACGGCGTCAAGCTGGGCTACTTCACCGAGTGGAGCAAGAACGAAGGCGGACGCGAACTGCTGCCGCACGAATTCGTGCACTCGTGGAACGGCAAGTTCCGCCGTCCCGCGGGCCAGGACGTCCCCAACTTCAACACGCCGCTGCAAAACAGCCTGCTGTGGGTGTACGAGGGCCAGACCCAGTTCTGGGGCAATGTGCTGGCGGCGCGCTCGGGCCTGATCTCGATGGCGCACGCACGCGAATCGCTGGCGGCCAGCGCCGCCCGCTACGACAACACGCAGGGCCGCGCCTGGCGCGCGGTGCAGGACACCGTCAACGACCCGATCATCAACGGCCGCCGCCCGATCGGCTGGGGCAACTGGCAGCGCAGCGAGGACTACTACGTCGAGGGCATGCTGATCTGGCTGGATGTGGACACCAGGATCCGCGAGCTGTCCGGCGACAAGCGCTCGCTGAACGACTTCGCACGCGCTTTCTTCGGCGTCGAGGACGGCCGCGTGGACGCGCTGCACTACACGTTCGAGGACGTGGTGGTGGCGCTGAACAAGGTGCAGAAATTCGACTGGGCGCCCTTCCTGCGCACCCGCCTGGAAGGCCACGGCCCGGGCGCCCCGCTCGACGGCCTGGCGCGCGCCGGCTGGAAGCTGGTGTACACCGACACCCCGACCGATGCGGTCAAGGCCGCGGACGAGCGCAACAAGCTGACTGACCTGAGCTACTCGCTGGGCTTCTCGGTGCGCCAGGACGGCAGCGTGACCGGCGTGATCTGGGACGGCGTGGGCTTCCGCGCGGGGCTGGCGGCCAACACCACCATCATCGCGGTCAACAACAAGGCCTACAAAGGCGAGGTGCTGAAGGCGGCAATCAAGGCGGCCAGGGACGGCAAGGCGCCGATCGAACTGCTGGTGAAGAAGGGGAACAACCTGCGCACCATCTCGCTCGATTACCGCGAGGGGCTGCGTTATCCGCGCCTGGAGCGGATTGCGGGGACGAAGGACAGGCTGGAAGAACTGTTCAAGCCGATGAAGTGATGGTTTAGCTCGTGGTGCGTAAGCAAACTTGGGTCCCCGCCTACGCGGGGACCCAAGTTCGTCGCGCACCACGGCAGCTTGACCACTACCCGCGCCACCCAGTACATCCCCTCATGAATTTCATCGCGATCGCCACCGTCAGCTATTACACCTACCGCACCAGCCGGCGGTAGGAAGCGTTTCGCGCAACCCGGCACGTCTTCAACTCGCCTGGCGTTCGCTGGTGAGGATGCGCACCGCGATGCGGGCCGGCGCGGACAGCAGCAGCACGGCAGGAAAAGCGATGACCCAGGCCATCAGCCACGCGCCCAGCCATTGGCTGAGGAAGTCCCCCACCCAGCCAATGGCGCGCCAGGTCGACACACCCGAGATCACCAGCGACATCTGCCCCGACAGGATGAAGGCGAACAGCTGGGGCGCATATTTTTTCGGAATCATGGCCGCTCGCCCGCCAGGCGCTGCAGGGTAGCCGCGAACTGGCGGCCGAACAGGCGCGCGGTCTTGATGTCGCCCGGCGGGAAGGCGTCGGGCGGGGATGCGTGTCCGGCCTGGACCATCAGTCCCGACCACGAGCCGAGCCGGTTGGCCGCTTCGTCGTAGGGCACGCCGGCGTGCTGCTCGGGCAGGATCTGGTTGCCGAGCCAGAGCATCCCGTGCTGCATGCAGAAGGTGAACATCGACAGGAGGGTCGATTGCTTGTCGCCCGCCGGCAGCGAGGACACGGTGAATCCGGCCGCCAGCTTGCCCTTGAGCTTCTGGGTGCGCCACAGCGGACCGGTGGCGTCCATGAAGCCCTTGAACGGTCCCGACACGCCGCCCAGGTAGGTGGGCGAGCCGAGGATGATGCCGTCGTAATCGCACAGCCGATGGGTCTCCTGCGCCAGGTCCTGCGCCAGCAGCAGGTCGACGCCGATGCCTTCCCGGCTGCCGGCGCCTTCGGCCACGTGGCCGGCGATGTGGGCGGTGTGGCCATGGCCGCTGTGGTAGATGACTGCGAGTCGTTTCATGCTTCCTCCGATGTGATGAGTGGATGTCCTCAGAACGCCAGCAGGCGGGCGGCAAGATAAAGGCCGAGGCCGAACACGGCGTGGTTGGCCAGGCTGCGCAGGCAGTTCCTGACGGGTGTCGGGGTCTTCGAGGCGGCGAAGCCCGCACCCATGGCGGGCTGCATGACGAACAGCGGCGCGGCCACGGTGGCGACGCCGACCGCCAGCGCCGGCAAGAGCGTCGGGCTGTCCAGCCAGCGCAGGCCGTTCAAGCCGACCAGCAGCGCGGCGAAGCCGACGCCGACGGCGTAGTGGGTGGCCCAGCCCAGCAGGCGTTCGCCGGCTACCGGGGACGCCTTGGCGATGGCGGCGTGCGCGACCCGGCCGCGCGCCAGGTGGCCGACCCAGCGGCCGACCAGGGCGAAGTCGAGGGTCTTGACGCCCATGCGTTTCAGCACGATGAGCCAGGCGTCCATCACGACGGTGGCGCCAGCGCCGATGAGGACGATGTGGAGGATGACTGCGAGCGCTTCCATGGTATTCCTTTCGATTGACCGGACTGCGTATGTGGTCCACTATAGAAGTTGAAGTCAACTTCAAGTCAAGGGATTTGGCATGGACATTGCGGAAGTCGCGAAACGCAGCGGCATGGCGGCGTCGACGCTGCGCTATTACGAGAAGAAGGGTTTGATCGCCTCGACAGGACGCCAAGGACTGCGCCGCACCTTCGGCAAGGATGTGCTGGACCAGCTGGCCCTGATTTCACTGGGCCAGGCGGCCGGGCTGTCGCTGGACGATATCCGCGGAATGTTCACGCCCAACGGGCCGCGGATCGACCGCCAGGTGCTGGCGGCCAGGGCGGACGAGATCGATGCGCTGGTGCGGCGCCTGAAGGCGATGAGCAAGGGCTTGCGGCATGCGGCCGCCTGCCCGGCTCCCAGCCACATGGAGTGCCCGACCTTCCGCAAGCTGCTGGCGTCGGCGGCGTCGGGAACGATAGACCGGCACTGGCGGCGGGCCGGGAAGTGATGGCGCGAGGCCGAAGGCTGGCTCGCGGCCCGGGAATCAGATCCTGTGGTGCTGGCGGGCCGGCAAGGTGTAGCTGACTTCCCGGTCGCCCGGCCGCAGCTCGCGCTGCCAGCCATGGGCTTCGTAGAAGCGGTCCGCGCGCGTGCCGATGCCGGTGCTCAGCGAGACCTTCGGGTGCCCCTGGGCAAACAGCCAGTCGCAGGCCATCTCGAGCAAGGTGCGGCCGATGCCGCGGCCTTCGCTGTCCGGGCGCACGAACAGCGCCCAGATCGAACCATCGCGCACGTCGGCCACGGAAAAGCCGAGGATTTGCCCGTCCTCCTCGCACAGCCATCCCTGCCCCAGCGTGGTCAGGTAATCGTGGTACATGGCCAGGGTGACCTTGTCCGGCGAGGACAGCTGGTTCTCGCGCACGGACAGGCGCAGCACCGACAACTCGGGGATATCTTTCAATTCCGCCTGGCGGTAGTTCAGGTTCGTTTTCATCGTTGTTTTCATAAGGCGTCGTGTGGTGAATCAAGGTAGCGCGCGCTCCACGCGGCGATGACGCCGGCCACGTACTGCGCATCTTCGCGGCGCGTCAACAGGTGGTCGGCGCTGTCGAGCGACACGAAGCTCTTCGGATGGCGGGCGGCCTCGAAGATCTGCATGGCGTCCGACAGCGGCACGGTCCGGTCGAGCGGCGAATGCAGCACCAGCAGCGGGAGCTTCAGGGCATGGATCCTCTCCGCCAGGCTGTGCTCGGCAATATCCTCGAGGAACTGGCGGCGGATCGTGAATTCGCGACCCGCCAGGCGCACGCGCGCCTCACCGTGCTCAGCAATGGTGTCCAGGTGCTCGCCGAACAGGCCGGTAACGTGATGCGGATCGCTGGGCGCCGCGATGGTGGCCACGGCGCGCGCTTCCGGCACGGTGGCGGCGGCGGCCAGCACCGCTGCGCCGCCCAGGCTGTGGCCGACCAGCAATTGCGGCGCGGCATACTCGGCGCGCAGGAAATCGACGGCCGCGATCAGGTCAGCAATATTCGAGGAAAAATTGGTGTTCGCAAATTCGCCTTCGCTGGCGCCGAGGCCGGTGAAGTCGAAGCGCAGCACGGCGATGCCGTGGCGCGCCAGGCCGTGCGCCGTGCGGCTGGCCGCGAGCACGTCCTTGCTGCAGCTGAAGCAATGGGCGAACAAGGCGTAGGCCCGCACGGGGCCGTCCGGTACATCGAGACGGGCGGCCAATAGCTGGCCGTCCGCGCCGGGGAAGTGAACGGTTCCGCCAGCCATCAAACATCTCCTTCATGGGTTGCACAAGGCAGTCGCAGTGCGCTTTTTGGGCGCAACGATAGCACATGCGGCGGGCGATGCAGAGAGATGCAGACGGGCTGGCGCCACTGTATGATAATTGCATTGGGTCTCGCCTTGTCTGCTGCGGCGCGCCTGCGCTGCGGCGAACGTTCCTCTACATTACGGCATGCACATATTTGCGCTTTCTCCAGAGCGGCACGCGGCGCTCGATCACCCCGTCTGGTCCAGCCTGGCGGGCGGGCACCGCCATTTCGCCCAGGGCGGCCCGCTTGCCCTGCGCTATCCGCGCGAGGTCGGGCCCTTCGCGGCCTTGCTCGGCGACAGCCCGGCGGCCTGGACCGCGCTGGCCAGCCTGCTCGCGCCTGGCGAATCGGTCATGCTGGTGACGCCCGATCCGGTCGTGGGTGCGGATGGGCTGGAGGCCACCCGGCTCGGACCGGTGCTGCAGATGGTGGCGACGCGCGACGCCGGCAGCGCCGCTGCGGCGACCTTGCTGCTGGGCGAGGACGATGCGGCCGAGATGCGCAGCCTGACGGGACTGACCAATCCGGGGCCCTTCGGCGTGCGCACCCACGAGCTGGGCGAGTTCCTCGGCATCCGCGATGGCGGCACGCTGGCGGCGATGACGGGCGAGCGCATGCGTCCCAGCGGGATGGTCGAGGTGAGCGCGGTGTGCGTGCATCCCGAACACCGCGGCAAGGCGTATGCGCGCATCCTGATGGTCGAGAAAATGCGCCGCATCGTGGACCGCGGCGACCTGCCCTTCCTGCACGTGTACCCGGACAATGCAAGTGCGATCGCGCTGTATGAGTCGCTGGGCTATGTGGCGCGCAGGACCTTGCAGCTGACCAGGGTGACGGCGCCGGAATGAGGTCGGTCATCAGCGAACAGGTGACCTGTCCTTTTGCCGCAATACCCGTAGGGTGTGGACGGCTCGTGAAATGCCCCACTGGGGCATTTCACTCCACGCGGTGATAGTTGACGGCGAAATAATGCGGCATGAAATCGGAGCCCCTTAACAACCGGTAATCGGCAGATCACCAGGCGCAGCACTGGAACCGATAACTATCGCCGCGGGGGCGGGAACCCCCCCCACGCTACGATGACGCCGGCGATTCATCCAAACAAACCATGCAAGTACCAGCGCGGCGCGGCATCCTCGCCCGAGCCGACGATGCGCTCGCGGTAGATCCAGTACAGCGTGTGGTCCTCCCCTTCCGCGATGAAGTAGTCGCGCGTCTGGGTCTCGCTCCACCACCCCGCCTCGATGCGCTCCGGGGTCGAGGCCACCTTCAGCGGCGAGCCGTAGAAGGGCCGGTGGTTGCGGATCAATAGCGCGATCGGCTTGGCCAGCAGCCAGGTCGGACGCGGCAGGCTTTGCACGTCGGGCGGCCTGCCGGCCTCGCGCGCCGCCCGGCTCACGCGCTCTTCCACCGGAATCCAGACATTGGCGACCTCGGGGCGGTAGTCGGCCAGCGGCACCGCCTGCAGCACATTGTCCGCGCCCAGGCGCGCCACCAGCAGCTCGATCATGCGCAGCCGGTCTTCCTCGGTGCCGCCCGGCTCGGGGAACAGCGACTCGCTCGGCGGCGCCATGGCCCGCATCTGCTGCGCTTCCAGCGCCAGGCCGATCACCGGCGCTTCCAGTTCCAGTTTGCCCAGGCGTTCCTTGAGCAGGCGCACCAGGTGCTCGTCGCGCCAGGTCGGTTCGGCCAGGGCGATCTCCAGCGCCGTCGGCGGACGCGCCACCCGGCCGCGCTCGTGCTCCAGCAGCAGGCGGATGCGCTCCACCGCCAGCTGGCGCGCGCACAGCCAGCCGGTGAGCTGCAGCACCAGGTGATGGGCGCCGGCCAGCAGCAGGTCGGCCTGGTCGATGCGGTCGAACAGCTCCAGCCGCGCCTGGAAATGCTCGGGCGGCGCGATCCACTCGAACAGCTCGGGACTCAGGCCATAGGCCGCATCGACCAGGTCGAGCAGCGCGCGTCCGCAGCGGCGCTGCAGGCCGGGCCGCGGCAGGCGCCGCAATTCTTCCAGGCGCTCGCAGCCGATGCCCTCGAACCAGGACGCATAGGTGCGTGCGGGCGGCAGCAGCACCACCGGCAGCCGGTCGAGGCGGCGCGTGAGCGAATCCATGCGCACGGCCCGTCCCGCATTGCGGCGCGCCAGCAGCCAGGCCCCGCGCGCGGTGGGCGCGCAGCTGATGCAGGCCGTAAAACCGAGCGCGCGCAGGTTCTCGCGCACCCGCGCGCACAGCCGGCGGATGCCGCCGAACAGGCGCAGGCTGGCGCCTATGTCCAGCAGCAAGGTGGCTTCCTCGGCCTGCGCCACCTGCGGCGTGTACTGCAGCATGCTCATCGCCACCGCCTGCAAGGCCTCGGCCTCGCGCGCGGGATGGCGCTCGTGCAGGCGCGCCTCGGGCATCAGCATCAGCACGCCGCCGCGGCGCATGCCGGGCCGGACCCCGGCTGCGCGCGCGGCGGGCGACATCGCCAGCACGCGCTCCTGCTCCAGCACCACGCTGCCCGGGTCACTGGACCAGTTCGGGCTGAAGACCTCGAGCGGTAGCTGGGGCAAATACAGGCCGATCCACAGACGCATGGCGTTGGAGAAGAGAAGGAGTCAAGGGAAGGAACAGCGGCGCGTCGCGCTGCGGTCCCCGGCGTTTGAGAAAGTCGATGTGCATGCCGCCCGCCGCCGGCCGCAGGGCAAGACGCAGTGGCGCGGGCGATGCGTCCTGCGCCGCGGCCAGCGGACGGAGCATGAAAAACAGGGTCTCGCCGGCCTGCGCCGCCAGATGCAGGCGGCGCAGGCTGTCGCTGCGCACGTGATTGGTCCAGAACAGCAGCGCCCCGCAACTGCCGCTGCGCAGCACCTGTTCCGCCGCCCACAGCGCATCCGCCGTGCGGCTGCTGCGCAGCCACAGCAGGTGTGCTGGGTCCAGGCCGAGCGCGGCCAGCGCCAGCGCCTGGGGCGGATGGGGCGGCTGCAGCAGCACGATGCGGCGTGCGGCGCACTGCGCCAGCGCGGGCTGCAGCAGGCGCATTTCGCCGATGCCGGGCTGCTGCAGCATCAGGTCGGTCAGGGTGCCGGTGGGCCAGCCTCCGCCGGGCAGCTGGGACGACAGGGCCGCGTGGCCGGTGTCGACGCAGCGGGTGCCGGCATGCGCCAGCTGCGACGCCAGCCACAGCGAAGGGTGCAAAGCCTCCGGCGCAACATTGGTGTTGGTTGTTAGCATAGTTGTGCCGGTAGAAATACTGTATAAATATACAGTACTATCTGAGCCGGAGTTTGGCAAGGTATATTCATTTTGAACATACCAGTTGGGTATTTGGTATTGATAAAACTTAAACTCGCGCCAGCCCAGCATCAAGGCAAAAGATGAAATAATGCGGGCTCATCTATTTCCGCTTCAGCAATGACTTCACTGCTCCGTCTGCCGGGAGGCCGCCCATGAATCCTGTCGATCTCGTCGGCGCCGTCCTGTTCGCCCTTGCCCTGGTCCACACCTTCTCCACCAAGGCCTTCCACGCCCTGGCCCACCGCTATCCGCGCCATGCCGGCCTGTTCCACCTGCTGGGCGAGGTCGAGGTGGTGTTCGGCTTCTGGGCCTTCGTCCTGATCGCCGTGATGGCCCTGATGGGCGGAGGCGCCGCGGCCATCGGCTATGTGGAGTCGCGCCAGTACACCGAGCCGCTGTTCGTGTTCGTGGTCATGGTGATCGCGGCCTCGCGCCCGGTGCTGGACGCCGTGCGCGCCCTGCTCGGCCTGCTGGCGCGCCTGGCCCCGGTGCGCACCGAGGTGGCGCTGTGCTGGCTGGGCCTGGCGCTGGTGCCGCTGGCCGGTTCCCTGATCACCGAGCCGGCCGCGATGACCCTGGCCGCCCTCACCCTGGCCCCCATCGTGTTCCGTCCCGGCATGCCGGAATGGGGCAAGTACGCCGCCCTCGGCGTGCTGTTCGTGAACGTGTCCATCGGCGGCACCCTCACCTCCTACGCCGCGCCGCCGGTGCTGATGGTGGCCGGCACCTGGGGCTGGGACAGCGTCTTCATGCTCACCCACTTCGGCTGGCGCACCGCGCTGGCGGTGGCCATCAACGCCACCGTGGCCACCCTGCTGCTGCGCCGCCACCTGGCCCCACAGGAAGCCGCCAGCACCGAAGCCGCGCCGCTGGCGGTATCGATGATCCACATCGCCTTCCTGGCGCTGGTGGTGCTGCTGGCCCACCATCCGGTGCTGTTCATCGGCCTGTTCCTGCTCTTCCTCGGCTTCACCACGGCTTACCAGCGCCACCAGGATCCGCTGATCCTGAAGGAAGGCCTGCTGGTGGGTTTTTTCCTGGCCGGCCTGGTGGTGCTGGGCGGCATGCAGCAATGGTGGCTGCAACCCCTGGTGTCGAGCCTGGGACCGACCGCGCTGTTCTTCGGTGCGCTCGGCCTGACCGCAATCACGGACAATGCAGCCTTGACCTACCTGGGGTCCCTGATCACCGGCCTGAGCGACCATGCCAAATACATGCTGGTGGCGGGCGCCGTGTGCGGCGGCGGCCTGACCGTCATCGCCAATGCGCCCAACCCGGCCGGCGCGGCCCTGCTGCGAAAGGGCTTTGCCGACGAATCGATCGGGGCCGTGGGCCTGTTCCTGGGCGCGCTGCTGCCCACCTGCGTGGCGGCGCTGTTCTTCCTGATCTGACATCGAGAACGGAGGCGGTAATGGACGACGACATTCTGGTCAGCAAGGCCGGCACCATCGAACGCTGCTGCCGCCGCGCCCGCGAAGAGTACGCGAAGGAACCGGCTACCTTTACCGAAGACATCACGCGCCAGGATGCGGCCACGCTCAACGTGATCCGCGCCTGGGAAGCGGCGATCGAGATGGGCGACTACGTGATCGGCAATGCCCGCCTCGGCCTGCCGCAGGACGAGCGCGAAGTCATCACCCTGCTGGCCGAACACGGCTGGATCGAGGCCACCCTGGCCGAAGACCTCAAGCGCACCGGCGAATTCTGCCGCGCCGAATGGGATTACCAGCAAGCGCCCCTGCCAGCGCTAGTGACCATTATCAAGCGCGGACTGGACGATTTCGGCGTTTATGCCGCCGCCTTGCTCAGCGGGGCCCGCACTCCCACGGAGTGAAGGGGTGGCGCGTCGGACACGCGCTAACTGGTATCATGGCGCGTTTCCGGACTTCGATCCCGACGCCGCCTGACACGCTCTAGCGGTGCAACACCTACTTACCAAAAGCAAGAAATGACCACACCGACCAATTTGCCCTCCTTCTGGAGCAGGATCTCGATCGCCTTCGGCGCCTTCTTCAAGTCGCTCGGCGATGCCGAGTTCGCCGCGCGCGTGCGCGATGACAGCGTCGGCCCGGTGGCCGCACCGGCTCCTGTGGCGCCAGCCCCGGCTCCCGCTCCAGCGCCTGCCCCTCTGCGCGCTCCGACGCCGGATTCCGCCCTGCAACTGTTGAGTCTGTTCCAGCGCGAAGCCCGCCTGATCGACTTCACCCAGGAAAACCTGAGCGCCTATTCCGACGCCGACATCGGCGCCGCCGCCCGCGTCGTGCACGAAGGCTGCGCGCGCGTGCTGCGCGAGCACTTCACCATCGAACCGGTACGCAACGAGAACGAAGGCGCCCGCATCACCCTGGAAGAAGGCTTCGACGCCGCCAGCGTGCGCCTGACCGGCAACGTGGTCGGCCAGGCCCCGTTCAAGGGCACCTTGAGCCACCGCGGCTGGCGCGCGTCCAAGGTCACCCTGCCGCAACTGGCCGAGAAGCACGATGCGCGCGTGCTGGCCCCGGCGGAGGTGGAACTGTGACCCAATCGAACGAAGATGCGCGCTATGCCATCGGCATCGACCTGGGCACCACCCACAGCGCCCTGTCCTATGTCGACCTGCAGGCCAGCGACGGCGAGAAGACCGCGGACGGCGTCCTGCCCGTCCCGCAGCTGACCGCGCCCGGCACGGTCGAAGCGCTGCCGCTGCTGCCCTCCTTCCTCTACCTGCCGCACCCGGACGAACTGGCGGCGGGCGAGCTGGCCCTGCCCTGGAGCACGGGCGGCGAGGCTTCCGGTGCGATTGCAGGTGAATTTGCGCGCAGCCGCGGCGCCACCACGCCGATCCGCCTGGTGTCCTCGGCCAAGAGCTGGCTGTGCCATCCCGGCGTGGACCGCCGCGCCGCCATCCTGCCGCACGACGCGCCGGAAGAAGTCGAGCGCGTCTCTCCCTTGGCGGCCTCCACCCGCTACCTGCAGCACCTGCGCCAGGCCTGGAACGCGGCGCATCCGGAAGCGCCTTTCGAGCAGCAATCGGTCACCGTCACCATCCCGGCCTCCTTCGATCCGGCCGCGCGCGAGCTGACCGCCGAGGCGGCCCGCCAGGCCGGCTTCGCGCCCACCCTGCTGGAAGAGCCGCAGGCGGCCCTGTACAGCTGGATCCAGGGCAGCGGCGGCCGCTGGCGCAAGCAGGTACAGCCGGGCGACATCATCCTGGTGGTCGACGTCGGCGGCGGCACCAGCGACTTCTCCCTGATCGCGATCCTCGAGCGCGACGGCAAGCTGGAACCGCATCGCGTGGCCGTGGGCGACCATATCCTGCTGGGCGGCGACAACATGGACCTGGCCCTGGCCCACCTGGTGGCACGCAAACTCTCGGCCAACGGCACCCAGCTCGACGCATGGCAGATGCGCGCCCTCACCTACGGCTGCCGCAGCGCCAAGGAAGCCCTGCTGGCCGACGCCAACGCCACCACCTGGCCGATCGTCGTGCCGAGCCGCGGCTCGAAACTGATCGGCGGCTCGATCCGCACCGAACTCACGCGCGAGGAAGTCACCACCTTCATCACCGACGGCTTCTTCCCGCGCGTGGAAGCCTCCGCACGCCCGGCGACGCGCGCACGTGCGGGCCTCACGCAAATCGGCCTGCCCTATGCGCAGGATGCGGCGGTCACCCGCCACCTGGCAGCCTTCCTGGCGCGCCAGGCCGGCGCCACCGCCGAACTGGAAGGCTTCAGCGGCCGCGTGAATGCCGAGCACAGCTTCCTCCACCCGAGCGCGGTGCTGTTCAACGGCGGCGTGTTCAAGTCGAACATCCTGGCCCAGCGCGTGATGGACACCATCAACGACTGGCTGTACATGGAAGGCGCGCAGCCGGCGCGCATGCTGGAAGGCGCCGACCTGGACCTGGCGGTCGCGCGCGGCGCGGCCTATTACAGCTACGCGCGGCGCGGCGGCGGCGTGCGCATTCGCGGCGGCACGGCGCGTTCCTACTACGTCGGCGTGGAATCCTCGATGCCGGCCATCCCCGGCATGGAGCCGCCGATCGAGGCGCTGTGCGTGGCGCCCTTCGGCATGGAAGAAGGCAGCGAACTCGAACTGCCGGGCCAGGAATTCGGCCTGGTGGTCGGCGAGCCGGTGCACTTCCGCTTCTTCGGCTCGACCACGCGCCGCCAGGACCGCATCGGCGAAGTGCTGGAATTCTGGGGCCCGGACGAGCTGCAGGAGCTGAACGAGATCCAGGCCACCCTGCCGGCCGAGGGCCGCGTGCCGGGCGACGTGGTGCAGGTCAAGCTGCACGCGCTGGCCACGGACACCGGCACCCTGGAACTGGCCGCTGTCTCGCGCGACGGCCAGCGCTGGAAGGTGGAGTTCGACGTCCGCACCGGTCCTGAAGGAACGTGACCTACCTCGTCGGCATCGACCTCGGCACCACCAACACGGTGCTGGCGTTTTCCAACAGCGGCGGCAAGGCCGGGAACATCGAGCTGTTCTCCATAGCCCAGCTGGTCGCGCCCGGCGAAGTCGCTGGGGCGCCGCTGCTGCCCTCGATGCGCTATCACCCTGCGGATGGCGAGCTCGCGCCCGGCGAGCTGCAGCTGCCCTGGGCGCAGGACGACCCGGCCGGCGTTGCCCAGGTGGCGCTGGGAAGGCTGGCGCGCGTGCTCGGCGCCGCCACGCCGGGACGCCTGGTGGCCAGCGCCAAGAGCTGGCTCTCGCATCCGGGCGTGGACCGCATGGCGCCCATCCTGCCCTGGGGCGCGGAAAGCGATGTCGCCAAGGTCTCGCCGGTGGCGGCCAGCGCCAGCTACCTGGCGCACCTGCGCGCCGCCTGGAACACGCGCTTCCCCAAGCAGCCGCTCGAACGGCAGCAAATTGTCCTGACTGTCCCCGCATCCTTCGACGAAGGCGCACGCGCGCTCACGCTGGAGGCGGCCAGGCTGGCTGGCTTGCCCACGGTGCGCCTGCTGGAGGAACCGCAGGCCGCGCTCTACGACTGGCTGTACCGCCACCGTACGACGCTGGCGCAAGACCTGGGCGGCGCGCGCCTGGTGCTGGTGGCCGACGTCGGCGGCGGCACTACCGACTTCAGCCTGGTCAAGGTGGAGCTGCAGGATGGCGAGCCCAGCCCCACCTTGACGCGCATCGGTGTGGGCAACCACCTGATACTGGGCGGCGACAACATGGACCTGGCGCTGGCCCATCTCATCGAAAGCCGCATGGCGGAGCAAAGCGGAGAAGCGCGCACGCGCCTGTCCGCCGCGCGCCTGGCCCAGCTCACCGAACGCTGCCGCGCAGCCAAGGAGCAGCTGCTGGCGCCCGATGCTCCCGACTCGGTCACGGTGACCTTGCTGGGCGCCGGATCGCGCCTGATCGGCGGCAGCCGCAAGGCCGACCTGCGCCGCGACGACATCGAGCGCATCGTGCTCGACGGCTTCCTCCCGCTGAACGAAGCCCAGGAAGACGCGAAGCGCGCACGCGCGGGCATCGTCGAATTCGGCCTGCCCTATGCGAGCGATCCCGCCATCACGCGCCACCTGGCCGGCTTCCTGCGCCAGCACGCGCGCGCCGCGCGCGAAGCGCTCGGCCTGCCCGACGACGGCGGCTTGCCGGTGCCGGACACCCTGCTCCTCAACGGCGGCGTATTCCGCGGCGCGGCGCTCGCGCAAAGGCTGGCCGGCGCGCTGGCCGGCTGGCGCGGCGCGCCCCTGCGCGTGCTGCACAACGAGAACCCGGACGTGGCCGTGGCGCGCGGCGGCGTCGCCTACTCGCTGGCGCGCCAGGGCCTGGCGCCGTCCATCGAAAGCGGCGCGGCGCGCAGCTACTACCTGCTGCTCGACGGAGAAGCGAAAGGCGACAGCCTGCGCGCCGTCTGCCTGCTGCCGCGCGGGACACAAGCCGCGCAGGAAGTGCCGCTGGCGGGCCGCAGCTTCGGCCTGCGCGTCGGTCGCCCGGTGCGCTTCCACCTCGTCTCCACGGTGGCCGACGCCGCTCCGCCGCAGGCCGGCGACCTGGTCGATCTCGATCCCTCGGACGTGGTCCGCCTGCCCGCCATCTCCACCGTGCTGCGCGCCGCGCCCGGAGCGGCAGCGCGCGCCGAGATTCCCGTGCAGCTGGTGACCGCGCTGAGCGAAGTCGGCTCGCTCGACGTGCACTGCGTCGCCGAGGATGGCAGCGGCCAGCGCTGGCAGCTCGCCTTCCAGCTGCGCGACAGCGGCGACGAGGAAGGCGCCACGCCCGAAGCGGAAACCCTGCCCCCGCAGCTCGACGCCGCCATCGACCGGATCGAGCGCGTATTCGGCGCCCGTTCCAGGCAGGTGGACGTAAAGGAAGTGCGCCAGCTGCGCGCCAGCCTCGAATACCTGCTGGGCGCGCGCGAACGCTGGGACACGCCGCTGCTGCGCCGCCTGTTCGACGCCCTGATGGCGCGCGCCAAGGGCCGGCGCCGCTCGGCCGAGCACGAACGCGCCTGGCTGAACCTGGCCGGCTATTGCCTGCGTCCCGGCTTCGGCCATGCGCTCGACGAGTGGCGCATGGAACAGCTGTGGTCCATGTTCGAGAACGGGGTCCAGTACCACAAGGACAGCCAGGTGCGCGCCGAATGGTGGACCCTGTGGCGCCGCGTGGCAGGCGGCCTGGCTACCCAAGCCCAGCTGCGCCTGCTCGACGATTTCGCCTTCAACCTGCAAGCCGACGAATCCGAACGCGGACGCCGCCCGGTTACATTGGTGGACGGCAGCGAGGACGACATGCTGCGCGTGGGCGCCTCGCTGGAGCGCATCCCGTCCAGCTACAAGGCCGAGATCGGCGAATGGCTGCTGGAGCAGATCATGGCGATTCCCACGGCCGCCAAGCTGGACGCCAAGACCACCGCGCGCTACGCCCGCTACCTGTGGGCGCTGGGCCGCGTGGGCGCGCGCCAGTCCTTCCAGTCCAGCGCCCATGAGGTGGCGCCGCTGGAGGTGGCCGAGCAATGGCTGGGCAGGCTGATGCAGCTCGACTGGCGCAAGGTGGAGCCGGCCGGCTTCGCGGCGGCCCACATCGCGCGCATGACGGGCGACCGCTCGCGCGACATCGGCGAGCCGGTGCGCGAAGAAGTGCTGCGCCGCCTGGCGTCCAGCGGCGCGCCCGCGTCCTGGTCGACCATGGTGCGCGAGGTGGTGGAGCTGGACCAGGCCACCGAGTCGCGCATGCTGGGCGAGGCCCTGCCGCCAGGCCTCAAGCTGCTGCGCTGACGCGTCAGCCGGCTTCCGGAATCCGCTGCGCCAGCAGCTCCGCCACCGCCCGTACCGAAGGAAGCTGCCCGCGCCGGTGCGGCATCAGGAGCGTCGTCGTGACGCTTCCGGCGGTCCATTGCGGCAGCACCCGGACCAGAGTCCCGGCCTGCAGGGCGGCGTTGCACAGCTTGCGCGGCAGGCAGGTGATGCCCAGGCTTGCCGCGGCCGCCGCGAGCAACACACTGGACTCGTTGGCCGAGAACTTCGCTTGCGGCCGCCCCTCCGCCGTCTTCCCCGCCTCGTCCTGCAACTGCCAGCCGCCCGCTTGGGGGTTGGTCAGCAAGCCTTGGTGGGCAGGGAGTTCCTCCGGCTGCGCCGGTTCGCCATGCGCCGCCAGGTAGTCCGGCGAGGCGACCAGGTAGACCGGATCGCTGCACACGGTGCGCTGGATCAGCCCTGAATCGGGAAGCGGCGCGAAGTGGTCGCGCACGGCGATATCGAATCCTTCCTGCACGATGTCGACGAAGCGGTCGGCCGCCTGCACCGCTACGTGCAAGCGCGGATACTTCTGCGCCAGTTCCACCAGCGGCTTGGCCAAGGCCAGCTGCACTGTCGGCAGCGAGGCCGTGATCCGCACCGTGCCGCTCGGCTCGGCCAGGCGTCCCCTGACGAGATTCTCCGCGGTCTCTGCCTCGATCAGCATGGCCACGGCGTGGCGGTAGAACTCCTGGCCCAGGTCGGTCACCGAGAAGCGGCGCGAGGAGCGCTGGATCAGGCGCACGCCCAGGTGCGCTTCCAGCGCGGCGACGCGCTTGGCCAGGGTCGACTTGGGCGTGCCGGTCGCGCGCGCCGCCGGCGAGAACCCGCCGCGGTCGACGACCTGCACGAAGAAGGAAACATCGTTCAGGTTCAGCATGCTCATCGTCCACAAATATGGACGCTGATTCTACACCGGCCAGTCTATTCTCTCATCGTCCACGCAGCTATAGTCATCCTACGCATCCGGACGCGCTTCACTATCAACACTTCACTTCGAACACTTCAAAGGAAAAGAACCCATGGAACCAGTCCTGTTTTACGGTGTACCCGGCGGATGCTCGCTTGCCTCCATCATTGCACTCGAGTGGCTCGGCCAGCCTTACAAGCTGTGCCGCATCGAGATGCTGGAGCAGCCCTGGCCGCCCACTTTCACCCGCTTCAATCCGCGCATGAAGACGCCTGCCCTGCGGCTCGGCGGGGGCGGCGCCAGCCTGACCGAAAGCGCGGCCATTCTCCAGCATATCGGGGGGCGCGGCATCAAGCAGGGCCTCGGCTTCCGCCAGGGCACGCTGGAGTTCGACCGCCTGGCCGAGATGCTGTCCTACCTCACCACTGATTTCTTCGCCGCCTTCGCCCCGCTGTGGAAGTCGTATGAAGGGCAAGGCTTGAGCGAGGAGCGCAAGCAGCAGATGCGCGCGGACGGCCTGGAATTGGTCAGGCACGAATTCGGCCACGTCGAACGCATGCTCGGCGAGCGCAGCTGGTTGCTGGGCGGCGAAGCGCCGACGGTCGCCGACGCCTACCTGTTCGCCGTCAGCCGCTGGGCCGACTACCACCGGCTGTTCGATACCCAGGCGCTCTTCCCCGCCATCCACCGCCATGCGGAGCGCGTCGGGAGCTCCCCGGCGGGGCGCTTCGCGCTGGAGATCGAAGAAGGCAGGAACGTCCGCGGCGGCGGGGCATTCCGCGGGCACGTGACCCTGGACGAACTGGCGGGAAGACTGGTGGCCTGACACCAGCCTGCCTGCAAGGCCTGAGCTGCTACCATAGGCGGATGCCCGCCCTTCCCGCCCTGAACGAACAGCCTTTGCGCGCCATCGTCCTGCCGCGCCGGGAGTTGGCGCCCTTCGTACGCAACTTCATGTTCGGCGGCTTCGACGGCGCCGAGGTGCACCTGCCGGCCCGCCCCGACCCGCAGCTGGTGGTCTACCTGCGCGGCGGCAGCCTGGTGCTGCACGAGGACGGTCCCGCGCAGCAGCTGCCTCAGGCCTTCGTGACCGGTCCCGTGCTGGCGCCGGGCCGCTTTCGCGCGGCGCCGCACAGCTGCTTCATTTCCGCGACCTTCAAGCCATCCGGCTTCCTGCGCTGCTTCGGCCTGCCGGTCAACCTGCTCGGCCCGGACCCCGTGCCGCTCGACGCCCTGCTGCCGCCGGACGAGCTGCTGCCGCTGCTGGAGCGCCTGCACCGTGGCCGGCGCGTCGGCGAGCTGGTCGAGGCGCTCGAAGCCTTCTTGCTGCGCAAGCGGATGCAAGGCGGACGCGAAGCCCCTGCCCTGCCGGCCCTGCCGGCAGAACAGCTGCTGCGGCCGGCAGCGGAGCTGGCCGGCGACCTGGGGCTGAGCACCCGCCAGTTCGAACGCCGCTTCCTGATGCACCACGGCCTGCCCCTGCGCGACGTGCGCAGGCTGGCGCGCTTCTCGCTGGGGCTGGCGATCCTGATGCGCGGCGGGCCGGGCGGCCTGGCCGCGGCGGCCCATGCGGCAGGCTATGTCGACCAGCCTCACTTCACGCGCGACTTCAGGCAGTTCGTCGGCGACACCCCGGCCAGCTTCCTCAGGAGCCGTTTCGACAGCGGCACCGGCTACGGATTCTGGCAGTTCGACAGCGAGGAGCTGCAGGCCTTCACCACCTAGCGCATGTCGCGTCCGTACAAGACGCCGCCGGTCCGCCTTCGTATGCTTCCAGGCGTTCACAAGGAGACCGGCATGGAAGACACGAACACCCTGCAAGACACGGCGCTGGAAGGCCAGCACTATCTGCTGACCAGCGTCGACACCCTGGTTGGCCACGTACGCAGCAACAGCATCTGGTACTTGTCCTTCGGCCTGGCCTGCTGCGCGGTCGAGATGATGCAGGCCGCCTCGGCCCGCTACGACATGGACCGCTTCGGCCTCATTCCGCGCGCCAGTCCGCGCCAGGCGGACCTGATGATCGTCGCCGGCACCCTGACCAACAAGATGGCGACCGCGCTGCGCAAGGTCTACGACCAGATGCCGGACCCGAAATACGTGATCTCGATGGGTTCCTGCGCCAACGGCGGCGGCTATTACCATTACTCGTATTCGGTAGTGCGCGGCTGCGACCGCATCATCCCGGTCGACGTCTACATTCCCGGCTGCCCGCCCACGGCGGAGGCCCTGATCTACGGAATCATGCAGCTGCAGCGGAAGCTGCGGCGGCGGCAACTCATCAAGCGCTGATACCGGCCATTTTTTTCGATGATTATGCGTGACATCCCGCATGCACATGGCCTAAGCTCTGCACTTCCATTCAAGGGAGGAAACCGATGTACACGCTGCACTACTCACCGGGCACCGCCAGCATGGTGGTTCACGCGATGCTGCTGGAAACCGGGGCGCCGCACCAGCTGCAATTGGTCGACTTCGACAAGGACCAGCAGCACGACAGCGCCTACCTGGAGCTCAACCCCGGCGGCGTGGTGCCCACCCTGGTCGTGGACGGCGTCGTGATGCAGGAATCGGCGGCGCAAGTCATGCTGCTGGCCGAGCGCCATCCCGAGGCGGGCCTGGCGCCGGCGCCGGGCACGCCCGGCCGCGCCGACTGGATGAAGTGGAGCGTGCACCTGTCCTGCCACCTGGGCGCCTTGTACCGGACCTGGTTCTATTCGGGGGACATCGGCCTCGACGAGCATCCGGCCGCCGTGCGCGAAGCCCTGCGCGGGAAGATCGAGTCCACCCTGGACCGCATCGACCGCCATCTCGCCAGCAACGGCCCCTACCTGCTGGGCGAGACCTTCTCCAGCGCCGACCTCCAGCTGACCATGTACATCCGCTGGGCGCGCAACATGTCGCGTCCGGGCACCACCTGGACGCACCTGAACGACCTCGCGCTGCGCGTGTTCCAGCGCCCGAGCTGGAAGACCATGTGCGAGATCGAAGGGCTGAACGACTGGCGGCCAGTGGGCGCCTGACGGAGACCGCATGGACCAGGAGACCATCCGGGCCAGACTGGCCTTCCTGCGCGCCGCCGAATCGCTCAAGAGCGTCCTGCGCAGCGCCACACCTCGTCCGGACGTCCGGAGAGCACGGCCGAACACACCTGGCGCCTGTGCCTGATGGCCCTGGCCTTCGAAGACGGCCTGGCGGGCCTGGACATGCTGAAGGTGCTGAAGCTGTGCGTGGTCCACGACCTGGGCGAAGCCATCCACGGCGACATCCCGGCCATCGCCCAGGCCGATCCCGCCGCCAAGAGCGAACAGGAGCGGCAAGACATGCTGCAGCTCACCCAGCCGCTCGACCCGGTGCTGCGCCAGGAGATCCTCGCGCTGTGGGAGGAATACGAGAATGCCGCGACGCCCGAAGCCCGGGCGGTCAAGGCCATGGACAAGCTGGAGACGATCCTGCAGCATAACCAGGGCGATAATCCGGCGGACTTCGACTATGCGTTCAACCTCGGCTACGGTCAGCGCTACACGCAGGCGCATCCCCTGTTCGCGGCGGTCCGGGGAATGCTCGATGAGGAAACGCGCACCCGCGCCGCCGCGGCGCAGCGGACGCACGCGGCCTCGGACCAGGCTGGATTTACCGACTAGGGATCACCCGCCACACCGTGTTCGCCAGGTCATCCGCGACGATCAGCGCCCCGCGCGGATCGACGGTCACACCGACCGGCCGCCCGCGCGTCTTCCCATCCGTATCACGGAAGCCGGTCACGAAATCGACCGCTTCACCGGAAGGACGCCCATTGCTGAAGGGGACAAAGATCACCTTGTAGCCCACAGGCGGGATGCGGTTCCAGCTGCCGTGCTCCCCGACGAAGACTCCGCTCGCAAACTGTTCACCCATCGCCGGCACAGAAAAGCTCAGGCCGAGCGCCGCGACGTGCGAGCCCAAGCTGTAATCCGGCTTGACGGCGGCGGCGAC
Organism: Massilia sp. AB1; assembly: GCF_018119385.1. NCBI lineage: Bacteria > Pseudomonadati > Pseudomonadota > Betaproteobacteria > Burkholderiales > Oxalobacteraceae > Massilia > Massilia sp. AB1. The sequence continues at coordinate 41,819 of NZ_JAGKSG010000012.1, forward strand.
CTTTTCCTTGTCCTGGGGCTTGACACGGGTATCGACGTTCTGGCCCCAGTAGCTGTACGGCCAGCCATAGAATGCCCCTTCGCGCACCGAGGTCAGGTAGTCCGGCACCAGGTCCGGTCCCAGTTCGTCGCGTTCGTTGACCACTGCCCACAACTGCCCGGTTTGCGGATGCATCGCCAGGGCCGTCGGATTGCGTAGCCCGGTCGCATACGGCTTGTGGGCGCCCGTGGCGGCGTCGACCTGCCATACCATGGCCCGGTCGACCTCGGCCTCCATGCCGCGCTCGGTGATATTGCTGTTGGAGCCGATGCCGACATACAGGAAGCGCCCATCGGGACTGACGGTCAGCGCCTTGGTCCAGTGGTGATTGATCTCGGAGGGCAGCTTGGTGACGCTGACAGGCGGGCCGCTGGCCTTGGTCTGGCCTTCCTTGTAGTCGAAGCTGACCAGCTCGTCCTGGTTGGCCACGTAAAGCTTGTTGCCGGCCAGGGCCAGGCCGTAAGGGGCATTCAGGTTTTCCGCGAACACGGTATTCAGCTCGTACTGGCCGTCGCCATCGGCATCGCGCAGCAAAGTCAGGCGATTCCCGCCTTTGACCTTGGTATTGCCCTTGGCCTTGATATAACCGGCGATCACATCCTTGGGCTTGAGCTTGGCCGCGCCGCCTCCGCGTCCTTCCGCCACCAGGATATCGCCGTTGGGCAGCACCAGGGTCTGCCGCGGAATCTTCAGGCCGGTTGCGATCGCCGTGATGGTAAAACCCTTCGGTACGCTGGGCTTGCGATCGCCCCAGGCCTCCGGTTCGGCAATCTTCATGCTGGGCAGCAAACCGCGCTGCGGTTCGGGCAACTTCGGATCGGCCCCGAGCGCCTGGCTGCCTGCGCCGTCTTCTCCGCATGCGGCCAGCAGCAGCGCCGCGCCCAGCACCGTCAATGGCTTCCATGGCTTCATTTCACACCTCCCTGACGCGGTCCCAGTCCCACCCAGGTCGCGGCGCAGGCCAGCACGGCCACGATGATGGACAAGACCAGGCCGGCCGGCATCACGGCCCAGGCGTCCTTGGCATGCACGAAAGCGTCGATCAGTCCCAGCACCCAGGTTGCCAGCAGCAGCAGGAAATACAGCGCGGGATGCCCCGCCTTGCGCTCCGCCCGGATGAGATTGACCAGGGCAAACAGAAGAGCCAGGCCGCAGAACAGCAAGCCGCCCGCGATGAGCCAGGACGCGAAGTTGCCCCACTGAATCTGGTACGTCTGGTAGTAGGCGACATCGCTCAGCAAGGCGCCCAGGAAAAGAGGAACACTACCGGCAAGCAAGGTGGCGTGCAGCGGCCCTGGCGGGTGGCGATAGTGTACGCCGGCGGTCGTTGGAGAAGACATGGCATCGTCCTTTTGTTGTTCGCTTGATCAGATCGTAGCGACAAGTTGAAGTGCATGTCGCATAGCTGATCCAGGCGTACGTCTCCCCCAGCCGACCGCTTTAGAAAAAGGTGAAATCCTCGTTCGATTTCGGGACGATGCGCATCACGCAGCCCAGCACATACCAGACATAGCCGCCGAAAGGCAGGGCCAGCAACCATAGATTGGACATGACGATCTCCTCGCTCACGCTTCATTTCGCACACATGTGCGAAATAACTTGAAAAAAATGGCGGGCTTGGCCCACCGCCGGTACTGCTATTCCAGGTCGTTGAAACTCTTGTAGGTCGAGATCAGGCGGTTGAAGGCCCGCTGCACCCGGCGCGCCGTGGCGTCGCCGCGCAGGAAGCGCACGTCGTGCATCATCCCGATGATCAGGCTGTAGATCTCGAACACCAGCTGCTCGGGATCGGTGTCCGGGCGCAGGTGTCCTTCCTCGATCGCCTGCAGCACCGTCTTGCGCAGCGATGCGCGCCAGCGCACCACGCCCTCTTCCAGCCGGTCGCGCAGTGGGCCGGGGACGTCGTCGAATTCGAAGGCGCCCGCCGTATAAAGACAGGCGCCGCGCGAGGTATCGCTGCCGATGCGCTTGAGCCACAGCTCGACCTGCTTCACCAGGCGCGGCAAGCCCCTGGGCGCTTTCAGTGCCGGCAGGAAGACTTCTTCCGCGAACACGCGGTCGTACTCCTCCAGCACCGCGAGCTGCAGCGCTTCGAGCGACGCGACGCGGGAGAAGATGCCGCTCTTGCTGATGCCGGTGCGCTTGGACAGCTCGCCCAGCGAGAGCTTGCCGATCCCCTCGGCAGCGGCCATTTCCATGGCGGCGCCGACGATGGTGGCGTAGGTGGCTTCGCTTTTGGCAGTGGAGTTCATGGAGCCACTTTAGCACAGTTGTGCGAAATGACAAGCAGTATTTGGCAAACCCGCGAACCTTACAAACTTCAGTTAGCAGAAAGACCGTCGTCCCGGCGAAGGCCGGGACCCAAGTTCTGCGAGCGTTACTGAGACGCTAAACTTGGGTCCCGGCCTTCGCCGGGACGACGTTTGGATGCTAACTAAACTAGATTACTTCGCGGCTTACCAGAACTTGTAGCTTGCCGAGAACGCGAACTGGCGCCCAAACAGGTTCTGGCTGTGGTTGTAGCCTTCCCAGCCGTTCGGATCGTAGTACGGTTTCTTGTCGAGCACGTTCTTGATGTTGATACCCAGGTTCAGGTTCTTCATCGGTTTCCAGTTGAAGCCCAGGTTCACCGTCGTGTACGACGGGGCGCCGTCGCACAGCTCTTCCGGCAGCGACACACCCGCCGCGGTGCAGTTCTCCGGCGTGTTGTCGGTGTCGTAGTCGCCGTAGGCCCACTTGGTCCCGCCCGTGTAGTTCACGAACAGGCTGGTGGTGAAGTTACCGTACATCCAATCCGCGTTGACCGTGCCGCGCACGCGCGGCGAGTCGTAGTAGCCGACGTAGTTGCCCGAGAAACCGCTGCCGTCGCCGTAGTCGTAGGTCTCGCGGCGGCGGATCGTCACCGCGGCGCCGGTGTTCAGCTTGCCCCAGTTCCCCAGCGAGAAACGGGTGCGCGCGTCGATGTCGAAGCCGTCGACCAGCGTGCTGCCGCGGTTCAGGTAGGAGTTGATCAGGCCGCCCAGGTTGCCCACCGAGTAGGTCGGCAGGCCGCCGGCGCAGGCCGCCGCATTGGCCGGGTTGGCGCACATGGTGGCCACGGCCGCCATGTTGGCGCGGTCGGCGTCGGTCAGGGCGTTGCGGATCGCCTTGTCGGTGCCGGCCAGGCCCGGGCCGTACTGGTCGACCAGTTCGGTGAACAGCTCGTTGAAGTCCTGGCGCACGATCTCGTTGCGGCGCTTCACGTACCAGTAGTCGAACGAGATGCTGAGGTCCTTGATCGGCTGCAGCACCAGGCCCACGGTCGCGATCTTGGCCTTCTCCGGCTGCAGGTCCGGGTTCGGCGGGGTCAGGCCGCCCACCGTGGTCGAGCAGTTGGAGTTGAACAGGCTCTTGCCCAGGTCGACCTCGGTGGCGGTCGCCGATTTCATCAACAGGTTGGCGATGGCGTTGGTCTCGTCGCAGCGCACGGTGTCGCGGATGCCGCCCACCTGGGCGAACACGCCGCCCGAGCCGGATTCGGCCAGGTTCGGGGCGCGGAAGCCTTCGGAATATGTGCCGCGCACCATCACCTCGGGACGCGCGCGCCACACCACGCCGATCTTCGGCGCCAGGTTGGCGCTGAAGTTCGGGTACTTGTCCAGGCGCGCGGCGGCGTTGACTTCGAGCTTGTCGGTCACCGGGACCACCACTTCGCCGAACACCGCGCTGATGGTGCGCTCGCCGTCGAACCAGGAACCGCCCTGCTGGGTGATCAGGCCATTCGCCGCGTCGGCATTGCCCGGGGTGTCGAAGCTTTCGCGCATCAGGTTGGCCCCGAAGGCGGCGCGCACTTCGCGGTCGCCCAGCTTCATCAGCGTGCCTTCGATCTTGCCGTCCCAGGTGATCAGCTTGGTCCAGGACTGGATGTCGAAGGTCGGGTAGGCTTCGCGCAGCAGCGCGGCATTGGCCTCGCTGATTTCGCCGAATTTATAGGCCGGGTTGTCCGCGATATAGGTGCGGCCGGTGACCGGGTCGGTCGTGAACGGGCCGAAGGCCTTGGCGAAACCGGCGGTGTTGATGTTCACGGTCTGGTACAGGGTCGAGTGGCTGCCTGCGATGCTCAGCGCGGTCTCGAATTCCCAGTCGCCGAATACGCTGCCGCGCAGGCCGGCCACCGCGCGGTAGCTGTCATCCACGTTTTTCTGGCCGAAGTGGCCGACGGCGTCCTGCATCAGGTAGTTCAGGCCGGCCGCGCCGCCCATCATGGCCGCCATCTCCGGCGACAGCCTGCCCTGCAGGTAGACGTTGTTCGGGCCCAGGTAGGGATTGACGAAGGTATTCAGCTTGGTGCCGGTGTTGCGCGCAAACCAGTTGCTGGTGCTGCCGCTGTTGAAGCTGCGCGGGCCGTTCTCGCCGCGCATGCGGATGTGGGTGTATGCCGCTTCCGCGAAGCCTTCCAGGCCGCCGCCGAAGCGCTTGCGGCCGGCCAGGTAGCCGGTGATGCGGTCCGAGGTCGGGCCGGTATCGAGCGCGTACGGCAGGTTGTTCCAGATACAGCGCGTACCGGAGGCTTCGGTGATCGCGGTCGGGCAGCCGTTGACGGCGCGCTGGACGCGGGCGTTGTTGCGCGCCGGGTCGAACACGAACAGGGTGCCCGGATTCAGCACGCCCGGCTCACTGCCGGTGCCGATGCGGAAGTTGGAGATGAAGTTCGGATTGTTGACGTAGAAGTAATCGGGGCGCTTGTCGTAGGTGTCGGCCAGCGAAATGCGGTCGCGCTGGTAGACGTTGACCGAGCCGTAGATGTTGTAACCGTCTTCGGCCAGGTCGCCGGTGCCGAACAGCAGGCTGCCCTGCTTCTCGCCGTAGGACTTGACATCGGCGGACGTGTCATAGCTGGCGCGCGCTTCCAGGCCCTGGTAGTTCTTCTTGGTGATCACGTTGATCACGCCCGCCACCGCGTCCGAACCGTAGACCGCCGAAGCGCCGTCGGTCAGGACTTCCATGCGTTCGATCGCCGCCGCCGGGATCGCATCGATGTTCACGAACATGGTCTGGAAGCCGGACGGCGCGCCATAGAAGGACAGGCGGCGGCCGTTGAGCAGCACCAGGGTGCCCTGGGCGCCGAGGCCGCGCAGGTTGGCCTGCGAGGCGCCGTCCGAACCGGTGAACATCGAGCGGAAGTCCTGCTGGGCGGGACGCGCCGCCGGCAGGTTGTCCAGCACCTGCATCAGGGTGCGGGCGCCCATGTTCTCGATCTGCTTGGCGTCCACCACCTGCACCGGCGAGGCGGTTTCGGCGTTGATGCGCTTCAGGCTGGAGCCGGTCACTTCGACCCGCGCCATCTTCTCGGGCTTGCCCTCCTCCTTGTTGGTCGTTTTGTCATCCACCTGGCCGGCGGCCAGTGCGCTCGACGCCATTCCTGCGGCCGCCAGCGCGGCGATCAGTGTCTTGAGTTTCAAGTGCCTCTCCTTTTGTAATAATAGTTGTGTGTAAATCGCTTACTGCATGGGGAGCGTGTTCACGTCCACGCCGGGCGCAATGCCCAGTGCGGGACGGGTGAAGTTCTGGTTGATCGGGACGGAGTCGCTGAAGAAGCCGCCGTTGCGCAGGTAGAAGCCACTGCCGCGCAGCCCGCCCGCGTAGTCCATGCGCTGGGCGTTGGCGGCGGTGGCGTCGCCGGTGAAGCGCGCATTGGTGATCTCGCTCCAGGTCCCGCTGGTGGAGCGCGCCCACTGGTTGCCGTATTCGGCCAGGCGGCCCAGGTAGCCCTTGGTGTCCAGGAAGTTCTCGAGGAAGGAATACACGCCCGCGTGGTAGGTCGTGGTCGCCGGGCGCTTCCAGGTGGCGATGTAGCGCCAGGCGCCGGTTTCCGGCGCGAAGAACCAGGCCGAGAAATCGGTGGCGCCGGCGCCATCCGGGCGCACGCGGGTGACGAAGCGGTAGGTATTGCCCGCCACCCAGTTGTACAGCAGGTAGGACTGGCCGCCCGTGCCTTCGCCGCCGAAGCCGTTGTCCACCACGCCCGCCCCCTTGCCCACCAGGGTGGTCTTGGCGCCGTTGTCGGCGTCCCAGATCGAGAACAGCACGCGGCGCTCGGACGGCGAATTGACCTGGATGCCGAAGTAGCCGCCATTGAAACCGTTGGCCATGTAGTAGGAGCCGATCGCGTCCTGCCCCACCGGCACCGACAGCTCGCTGTAGAAGTATTCGGTATTCGCCGGCACCGCAAAGCCCAGGTGGACCGAGGGGCCGCGCCGCGACCAGTAGTAGTTGGCGGCGTCATTCGCATAATTGACCGGCGTCGCCGTGTCGACGGTGAGGCCGGCGACGTCGCCGAAATAGCCGCCGTCCTTGCTCACGCCCTGCAAGTCGACCTTGATGTAGCCGGCCGGCAGATCGAGCGTGCCGACGGTGTAGGTCTTCTTCGCGCCCTTGCTCAGCGCCAGCGTGTACGGCGCGCCGTCGACGGTGACGCGCACGGTGCTGCTCTTGCTGCCGGACAGGCTGGCGTCCAGGCCAATGGTGGCGCTGCCCGCCTGCGCCATCCGGAACCAGATGCTGGTGACGGTGGACGGATTGGTCCAGTTGGACAGGCCATTCGCGGTGATGGTCTCGGTCGCACCGGCGCCCGCCGTCGTCACGAAGGCATTGCCAGCCAGCGCCACGTTCAGGGGCGCCGCCACCACCGCCTTCTTGCCCGCCGTCGGGTCTGCGGCTGCGCGCGGTTCGGCGTGGACATGGGCGCAACCCAGCAAGGCGATTGCGACGGCATTCAACATCAGCATCCTGGATTTCATCTGGTTCTCCTCGAGGTGTGGAACAGCATGAGTCCGCATCAATAGCGGTCGTCGAAAGCGAAGATCGGTTTGCGGTTGCGCCACTGGCCGCCCGTGAAGTCCGGGAAGTCGAGGGTCTGGAAGCCGAGGGCGATCGACTGCTCGGACAGCGGCGTGATCGCGCTCCAGGTGATGGCGTCGTAGATATCGATGGGCATCGGCGCGTTCTCCTTCAGCGCCTCGATAAAGGCGTGGATCACGAAGAAGTCCATGCCGCCGTGGCCTGCGCTCGCCGCGCGTTCGCCGTACTTGCGCCAGAGCGGGTGCTCGTACTTGTCCTGCCACTGCTTGAAGTCGTCCCATTCGTGGGGCTTGCTCACGCCTTCCACGTGCACCGAGCGGTTCAGGTCCATCCACAGGCCGCGCGTGCCCTGCACGCGGAAGCCCAGCGAATACGGACGCGGCAGCGAAGTGTCATGCTGCAGGATAATGGTCTCGCCGTTGTCGCAGGAGAGCGTGGTGGTTACCAGGTCGCCCAGGCTGAAACGGGTCTTCGCGTTGGGGTGGTCCTTGCCGCCCTGGCGCTGCACGTAGTCGTGCAGCCCGGCCGCCTTGCTGGCGAAGGCATTGATGCGGGTGAAGCGGTTGCCGCGGTTGATGTTGGTGTACATGGCGATCGGGCCGATGCCATGGCTCGGATACAGCTCGCCGTTGCGGCGCACCGAGTGCTCGGTGCGCCAGCGCGCCTCGGACCAGCCCTTCTGGCCGAATTCCACGCCGCCGCCGTAGGGCTTGGCCGGATCGCCGCTGTTGAACTTCACGGCCCGCAGGTCGTGCTGGTAGCCGCCCTGCAGGTGCACCAGTTCGCCGAACAGGCCGGAGCGCACCATGCGCAGCACCGCCAGCACGTCGCGGCGGTAGCAGACGTTCTCGAGCAGCATGTAGGGGGTGCCGGTCTTGAGCTGGGCATCCAGCACGTCCCAGTGGTCCTGCAGGGTCACGCCGGCCACCACTTCGCAGCCGACCGGCACCTTGGTGCGCATGGCCTCGATCGCCATCGGCGCATGCCATTCCCAGGGCGTGGCGATGATCACGCCATCGAGCTTGCTGGCGTCCAGCATGCGGCGGTAGTCCAGGCTATGGCCGTTCTCGCCGAAGATGGCGGGACGCGCCTTGCCGGCCTTGGTCACCATCTCGACCGCGCGGCCCAGCATGATCGGCTCGATGTCGCACAGCGCCACCACGTCGACGTCGTCACGGCGCACCAGTTCGCGCAGCAGGACCTGGCCGCGCATGCCGGTGCCGATCATGCCGATGCGCAGGCGCTCGCGGCTGGCCGCCGAAGCGCTCGACATCACGCCTGCCGACAGCGCGCTGCCTGCCAGCGCCGAACCCAGGGAAAGAAAATTGCGTCGTTTCATATGCTGTCTCCGTCTTTTTTCGATGCGAGGGATGAGCGGGGCCCTCCCCGCTCCAAGGAGGGGGCTCCGACATCGCTTGAGGTTGAAGTACTTAGCGGGGCTTGACCGTGGCGCCTTCCGTGCCGATCAACACGGCGTTGGCCCAGTTACCGCACGTTCGGGCCGGCTGGGCGCCCGTTGCGCCGAGGGTTCGCAGGCTGAGCTGGCCCAGTCCGCGCACGTCGATTTCGGGCTTGACCACGGCCGGCGCCTTCACCAGGCCGCTGTCGTAGAGCAGGCGCTCGCCGCTCCACACCTGGAAGCGCAGCCCACCTGCATCGCGGCAGCTGTCGTCCACGCCCAGGTCGGCGCGCAGCAGGCGCCAGGCGCCGCCCAGCTGCAGGTCGAGGCGCCCGGCCGGGCCCATGCCGACACCTTTGTTGAAGCGCAGGCCGTTCATGCGCATTTCGCTCGCCTTGCTTGCGGGCTTGTCGCGGCCGAGGGCCTTCGGCAGCGGCAGCTCGCTCAGGTAGCGGCGCAGTTCCTGGCCTTCCGGCACCGGGTGCTCGAGGATGCGGAATTCGGATAGGGTGATCGGCGCCACCTCGGCCGGGGCCGCGGCATCGAAGGCGCGGGCGGGTGCGTCACCCGAGACCGCCGTCACCATCGGATCGGTGCTGGCGGCGCCGCTGCCGTCCGGATTCTGCGTGCTCAGCACGCGGAAGCGCAGCAGGCGGCCGGCGCTGGCCGGGAAGGCGATGGTCTGCGTGTCCTTGGTCAGAGTGAGCTGGCCGCGCTTGACCGGCGCGCCCCACTCGCCATTCGTGTCCGCCAGGTAGATCTCGTAGTCGCGCACCTGGCCATGCTTCCAGTTGGCGTCGCTGCGCGGCGCGATCTCGATGCCATCCACCAGGCGGCGTTCGGTGAAGCCGATCACCCATTCGTGGGCGCCGCTCTTCACAGCCTGGCTGCGCACGGTGCGGAACCAGGTGGCCGGGTTGCCGTCGAAGGCGTTCTCCATCGGGTGGCCCGGCTCTTCCGCAGGACGGTTCACCACGACCATGGCGTCCGGCGGCAGCGCGCGGCCTTGCGCCGGAGCGGCCGGGAAGGCGTCGTCGCCCGCGGCCTGGGCGATGCCTTCCAGCGTGAAGCCCAGCGCCTGGCGGATGTCCTGGCTCGGGGTCTTGACGTGCACGGTACCGAGGCGCTCCTGGGCGTCGAAGAACCAGCCCGCATCGGCGGCGTCGAACCCGGCGCGGCTGAGCTCTTTGAGTGCGGCGCCTTGCGCCAGCACCTTCGTGGGACGCTGGCGGCTGGGCATGCGCAGGCTGTAGCCGCGCTTCGCTTCCTGGCCGTCGTACGCACCTTCGACCGGGTGGATGGTGACGTCGACCTTGCCTCCAGCCTCGCGCATCGCGATCTTCTGGCGGCTGAACGCGCCCTGCTGGTAGCGCCGGGTATTGCCGTCGTCTTCATACAGGGTGTAAGCGGACTCGCCCTGCGGGTAGAGGTCGAGTGTGAGCCTGTGCTTCGGCTTGTGGCCGTCGTACAGCATCTCGGGATACATCGGCACGATGGCGCCGGCGCGCACGAAGACCGGCAGCTTGTCGAGGCTGACCTGGAGGTCGATGTCCTTCCCTTGCGCCCCGGCGACGACCTGGCGGCCGTCCCAGTAGTCGATCCAGCGGCCCTGCGGCAGGTGGATGCCCTTGCGCCAGCCCTGGCTCACGGCCTGGCTGCGGTAGACCGGCGCCACCAGCAGGTCGCGGCCCAGCAGGAACTGGTACTTGTGCGTCTCGAGCAGCGCGGCCGGGTCGTTCGGGTAATCCCACATCAGGCCGCGCACGATCGGCGCGCCGGTTTCCTCGGCCTCGCGCGTCAGGTTGTACATGTAGGGCGTCAGGCGCAGCTTGAGCTTGAGGTAGCGGCGGTTGATGCTGCGGTAAGGCTCGTCGAACCACCATGGATGCTTGCGCGCGCTGGCCGACCAGCCGGACATCCCCATCAGCACCGGGGTGAAGCTCTTCCACTGCAGGTCGCGGGTATAGGTTTCCGGGCTGCCGCCGAAGATGGCGTCGACGTCGCCGGTGGCATAGGCCTGGCCGGACAGGCCCGAGCCGATCAGGGTCGGCACGTGCCAGCGGATGTAGTCCCAGCTGGCGCTCTGGTCGCCGGTCCAGGCCACCGCGTAGCGCTGGGTGCCGGCCCAGCCCATCACGGTCCAGATGAAGGGGCGGCTGTTCGAGTTATTCAGGATGCCGTCGTAGGCGGACTTGTTGGCGTCCAGCGAGAACTGGTAGCCCTTGCCGGTCCAGGCCACGTCGAGCTTCTGCACGCGGCTGCCGGCCTGGCCGACTTCCCAGGCGATCTTGTCGACGCCGTTCTCGGTCCACAGGCCGGTACGGAAGCCCTGTTTGGCCAGGCCCTGCACGGTCTCCGGCAGCGCCGTGTAGCCGCAGCCGTAGCCGTCGTTCGGCAGGATCCAGCCGCCCGGCATGTCGTGTTCGCGGTATTGTTTGGCGACGGTGTCGACCACGTCCGGCGTCTTGCCGGTGGGGCCGTCGCTCCAGCCGCGCGGCACCGTGCCCGGCTTCTTGACGTTGTCGCCGTCGTTATAACAGTCGGCGTCGCCGTATTCCAGGGCCCAGCGCGGCAGCATGCGCGCGCGGCCGGTCCATTCGGTATAGCGGGCCAGCACCTCGTGCATCGACTTGCCGACAAAGTAATAGGCGTCGAAGCGCCCTTCGGCGTGCTGCAGGGTGAGCTGGTTGTCTTCACGCAGGTCGTAGTTGCCGTCGGCCCAGCTGTTGCGCAGCATGCCCCAGCCGCGGGAACTCATCAGGAAGGGCGCGGGATTCGGGCGGTCGCCCTCTTCCCAGCCCCCCGAGTAGGAGACCGGCAGTTCGCGGCCCTTGAATTCGAAGCGCCCGTTCTGCTGGCCGCCGCCGAAGAAGCGCTCGGCCTTGTCGCTGGAGAGCACCTGCACGCTTTGCTTGTCGCCGAGGTCGAGCGCCTGGAGCTCGCGCCACAACGGCTGGGTCTCGCCGGCGCGGTAAAGGGTGAAACGCAGCGGCTTGCGGTCCACGCGCAGGGTCAGCGCATCGGTGCGCAGCACCAGCTGGCCGTTCTCTTCCTTGAATTCGTGCTTCACGTCCTTCGACGCCGTGGCGACCACGATGGCTGCGGCCTTGTCGCCGGGGCCGGTCAGTTCCTTGCGCCCGGCCTGGATGCGCACCACGTCCGCACGCGGCAGGCTGACACGCACCAAGGCGCCGGAATCCGACACCAGGTCCCAGGACGGGCTGTCGGCCTGGACCGGGCTGACGCTGCGCAGGCTGCCGAGCGGCGCGGCCCAGGCGGAGGAAACAGCCAGCGCCAGCAGGGAGACGGCGAGAGGACGATGCAGGGAAGATGCGTGCTTCATGGACAAGGTCTTTCGGATCGTTTTGCGATTTGATGAAGATAATGTATGAACAAAAACAAAGAAGGTCAACAAAAAGGAAAGGAAAACCCTAAAAAAGTTCCAAACTACGAACGAAACACGCCCAAAACCTTTCGTTTAAACTAAAAAATGCCGAGTCATCTTTCGAATTGTGGCGTAGCAAGCACACATCTGTGCATGAATTGGCTCCTCGCAGTCCAGATGGCTGCGAAATAACCACGATCGCCTGCCCTGTATCTTTCGTTTATCTTTCGTGTTTGACTTTCGCAAACTTTCTATTTAAGATTGATCACACTAAAAACTTTTTACATTTCTTTCGATGACTACTCTTCTGCAGCGAAGCCAACAAGCGTGGCGCGATATCGGCGGCCTGCACACCGCCGAGGAAATCGCGCAGCAGCCGGCGCTCTGGGGCGCACTGTACGCGAACCTGCGCAGCGAGCGCGAACGCGTCGAGGCCTTCCTGGGCGGCTGCCTGGCGAATCCGCTGCAGCGGGTGATCCTCACCGGCGCCGGCAGCTCCGCCTACGTCGGCGAGATCGTCGCCGACGAGATCAATGCCGCCTGGCCGGCCCAGGTGCGCGCGCTGGCCACCACCACCCTGCTCACCCACCCCGAGCTCTACCTGGATGCGAACGCGCCTACCCTGCTGGTGTCCTTCGCCCGCAGCGGCGACAGCCCGGAAAGCCTGGCCGCCGTCAACCTGGTGCGCGAGCTGGTGCCGGGCGCACGCCTGCTGAACATCACCTGCAACGCCGAAGGCCGGCTGGCGCGCGAAAGCGCCGCCGACCCGAACAGCTTCAACCTCCTGATGCCGGCCGCCAGCTGCGACCGCGGCTTCGCCATGACCAGCAGCTTCACCTGCATGCTGCTGGCGGCGCTGGGCGTGCTGGGCAAAGGCGACCAGCTCGACCGCATCGCCGCCCTCTCCCAGCTGGCGGAGCAGGCCTTGCTCGCCTGGGAAGCGCCGGTCGCCGCCCTCGGCGGCACGGTGGCCGAGCGCGTCGTCTACCTGGGCAGCGGCCCGCTGGAAGGCCTGGCCAAGGAAAGCGCCCTCAAGCTGCTCGAACTGACGGGCGGACGCGTGACCGCGATGGCGAATACGCCGCTGGGCTTCCGCCACGGTCCCAAGTCGGTGCTGAACGGCGCATCGGCGGTCCTCGTCTTCAACAGCAGCCGCGCGCTGTCGCGCCGCTACGAGGCGGATCTGGTCGAGGAAGTGCGTCGCGACGGTATCGCCCAGCGCGTGCTGACGATCGGTCCGGGCGGCGATTTTGATGTGGACACCCCGGGCTTGCCCGACGCTTGGCTCGCTCCGCTGTGGCTGCTGTTCGCCCAGCAGTATGCCCTGCACCTCTCGGCCACGCTGCAGCTGACTCCCGATAATCCTTTCGCCAGCGGCACGGTCAACCGTGTCGTCAAGGGCGTCACCATCTACCGCCATGACGCCTCCTGACCTGCGCGGCTTCCACGGCATCGACATCGGCGGCAGCAAGATCGAGCTGGTCGCCTTCGATGCGCAGATGGGCGAGGTGCATCGCGAGCGCATCGCCACGCCCGGACACGACTTCCAGGAGTTCGTCCAGGCCATCGCCGCCATCGTACGGCGCGCCGACGCCGTCCTCGGCGCCGCCGCGCCGGTCGGCATCGGCCTGCCCGGCGTGGTCGATTCCCTCACCGGCCGCCAGCTCAGCTCCAATGTGCCGGCGCTGAACGGCCGCCTGGTTACCCCTGCGCTGGAAGAAGCGCTGCATCGTCCCGTCGTCATCGGCAACGATTGCCAGTGCTTCGCCCTGTCCGAAGCGCAAGGCGGCGCCGCCGACGGCCTGCCGACCATGTTCGGCGCCATCCTCGGCACCGGCGCCGGCGGCGGCTACTGCTCGCGCGGCCGCCTGCACCGCGGTTTCAACGGCGTCGCCGGCGAATGGGGCCACTGGGCCGCGCCGGCGCACCTGCTGTCCCTGTACAAGCTGCCGGTCATCGCCTGCCCTTGCGGGCGCGCCGGCTGCATGGAGCGCTATGTCTCCGGCCCCGGCATGAGCATGCTGCACCGCCACTTCGGCGGCGACGGCGCCGCACCCATGGTCGTCGCGGCGCGCGCCAACACGGGCGACGCCATCGCCGCCAAGACGCTGTCCGCCCACCTCGACCTGCTGGCCCACGCGATGTCCAGCCTGGTGCTGGCCCTCGATCCGCATGCGATCGTGCTCGGCGGCGGGCTGTCCCAGCTTCCCCACCTTTATAAACAGCTGCCCGAAGCCATCAAGCGCCATTTGTTCGCCGGCGCCCAGGTGCCGCCGATCCTGCCGCCGCGCTTCGGCGACGCCGGCGGCGCGCGCGGCGCGGCCCTGCTGGTCCACCAGCACCTGAAGATGAGCGCACCATGAACCAGGCCCTCTCCCCCATCCAGCAAGTGATCAAGGCGCACCGCCGCGGCGAAGCGGCCGGACTGTACAGCGTATGCTGCAGTCATCCGATCGTCCTTACCGCCGCCATGCGCGTGGCGCAGGATTACGCTACCCTGCTGCTGGTCGAGGCGACCTCGAACCAGGTCGACCAGTACGGCGGCTACACCGGCATGAATCCGGCCCAGTTCCGCGCCTATGTCGAACAGCTGGCGCGCGAGCGCGGCTTCCCGCTCGATCGCCTGGTGCTCGGGGGCGACCATCTGGGTCCGAACGCCTGGCAGGGCCGTCCCGCCGATGAGGCAATGGCCAAGGCCGAGACCCTGGTAGCGGCCTACGCCGCCGCGGGCTTCCACAAGATCCACCTGGACTGCAGCATGCGCTGCGCCGACGATCCGCCTGCCCTGGACGACGCCATCGTCGCCGAGCGCGCCGTGCGCCTGGCCATCGTGGCCGACGCGGCCGCGCGCAGCGCCGGCCATGCGCCGCCGGTCTACGTGATCGGTACCGAAGTGCCGGTGCCGGGCGGCGAATCCGCGCTGGCCGATGCGGGCGCCCCGACCTCGCCGCTGGCGGCCGGGCGCACGCTGGAAGTGCATTGCCGCGCCTTCCTCGACGCCGGCCTGCACGACGCCTGGCGCCGCGTGATCGCCATGGTGGTGCAGCCGGGCGTGGACTTCGACCACAGCCATATCCAGCATTACGACGCTGCCCAAGCGGCCAGCCTGTCGGCCTTCGTGGCCGGCCAGCCAGGCCTGGTGTTCGAGGCGCACTCCACCGACTACCAGAAGGAGTCCGGCCTGCACGAAATGGTGCGCGACCACTTCGCCATCCTCAAGGTCGGCCCGGCCGCGACCTTCGCCCTGCGCGAAGGCCTGCTGGCCCTGTGCCAGATCGAGGACGAACTGGTGGCGCCCGAGCGCTCCTCGCGCCTGATGCAGGTGCTGGACGAAGTGATGCTGGCCAAGCCCGAGCACTGGCGCAAGCACTACCCAGGCAGCAGCGACGAGCAGCGCGTGATGCGCCGCTACGGCCTGTCCGACCGCTGCCGCTACTACTGGGGCGAACCGCCGGTGGCGGCCGCCGTGGAGCATCTGTTCGCCAACCTGGACGCGATCGAGATTCCGCTGCCGCTCCTGAGCCAGCACCTGCCGGAGCAGTACCTGGACGTGCTGCAGGGGCAGCTGAAAACCGGCAGCCGCGCGCTGCTGGAGCACAAGATCGGCCGCGTGCTGGCGCAGTATGCGCGGGCCTGCAA
The DNA here is from genome assembly GCF_018119385.1 of Massilia sp. AB1. Classification (NCBI taxonomy): domain Bacteria; kingdom Pseudomonadati; phylum Pseudomonadota; class Betaproteobacteria; order Burkholderiales; family Oxalobacteraceae; genus Massilia; species Massilia sp. AB1. The sequence goes on from NZ_JAGKSG010000012.1 coordinate 57,121, forward strand.
CCGGAATGCGGCGGAAGCCGTCAACAAGGGCGTGCCTATCTGTTAAGCTCGGCGTTTTTACCGTCGACCCATCCGCCATCATGCGAAACACCACCCAACGCCGCGAAGCCATCCTCCAGCTCCTGACCCGCCAGGGCTCGGTCCAGGTGACCGACCTGGTGCAGGAGTACGGCGTGTCGGCGGTGACCATCCGCAGCGACCTGAGCGCGCTCGAGGCGCAGGGACTGGCCACGCGCAGCCACGGCGGCGCCACCCTCACCCGCACCCCGCCGACCGAGCACACGATCCGCCAGAAGGATGCGATCAACCAGGAGCAGAAGGAGCGCATCGGCGCGCTGGCCGCCACCCTGGTGCAGGAAGGCGACAACATCATCATCGACTCGGGCACCACGACCATTTCGCTGGCGCGCCACCTGCGCGATGCGAACAACGTGACGGTGATGACGAATGGCCTGAACATCGCCTGGGAACTGGCGGAGTCGCCGGGCGTGGACCTGATCCTGACCGGCGGCCTGCTGCGCAAGCAGTCGCTGTCGATCCAAGGCAGCCAGGCCGAGGCCACCCTGCAGGCCTATAACTTCGACAAGCTGTTCCTGGGCGTCGACGGCTTCGACCTGCAGTTCGGGGTCACCACCCACCACGAGGCCGAGGCCAGCCTGAATCACAAGATGGTCGAGCGCGCGAAGAAGATCATCGTGCTCACCGACGCTTCCAAATTCGGCCGCGTCAGCCTGCACCGCATCGTGCAGCTGGACCGGGTCCATACCGTCATCACCGATGCCAGCATCAGCCCTGAATACCGTGAGGGGCTGCAAAAGCTGGGCATCGAATTACTCATAGCGGAATAAATGCTCAGCGGCAGAATCCTTACTCCCCAAGGCTGGATCACAGGCAGCATCGAGTTCAGCGACTGCATCCACCGGATCATCGAAGGCCCTGCCGCCGGCAAGCACACCATCCTCCCCGGCTTCGTCGACCTGCACGTGCACGGCGCGGCCGGCGCCGACACCATGCAGGGCGGCGATGCGGGCATCACCATCGCCCGCACCCACGCCAGATACGGCACCACTTCCCTGCTCGGCACCACCATGACCGCCAAGGAGCTCGACATCCGGCGCGCCCTGCGCGGCCTGGCCGGCGTCATCGCCGAGCGCCCGCAAGGCGGCGCGCGCATGCTGGGCGTGCACCTCGAAGGACCCTTCCTCAGCCAGAAGCGCCTGGGCGCCCAGCCGCCCGACGTCATTCCCGCCACCCTGGAACTGGTGAACAGCCTGCACGCCATGGCGCCGATCCGCGTGCTCACCATCGCGCCGGAAGTCGACGGCCACCTGGCGCTGATCCCGGACCTCGCCGCGCTCGGCATCCGGGTGCAGATCGGCCACAGCGACGGCAGCTACGAAGATGGCGTGGCCGCCCTGCGCGCCGGCGCGGCCGGCTTCACCCACCTGTACAACGGCATGACCGGCATCCACCACCGCGAGCCCGGCATCGTCGGCGCGGCCCTGGCGCACGCCGAGTACGCCGAGATCATTCCCGACCTGGAGCACGTGAGCCCGGGCGCGCTGCACGCCGCCCTGCGCGCGATCCCGCGCCTGTACGGCATCACCGACGCCACCGCCGCCACCGGCATGCCGGACGGCGAATACGCGCTCGGCACCCAGCGCGTGTTCAAGTGCGCGGGCTGCGTACGCCTGAAGGGTGATCAAAACGGCGCTGGTTCGCTGGCCGGCAGCGTGCTGACCATGGACCAGGCGCTGCGCAACTTCGTCGGCCTGGGCCTGGACCTGGCCGACGCCGCGCTGCGCGTCTCGACCTACCCGGCCGACTACCTGGGCGAGACCCAGCGCGGGCGCCTGCAGCCGGGCGCCTGGGCCGACATCGTCGTGCTCGACGAAGCATTGCGGCCGGTGGCCGTCTTCGTCGAAGGCGAAGCGATCGATCTGAACTGACCAAAACCAAATCAACGGAGACACCATGGACGCTTCAACCTCTTCGGCGGAGCGCGGCAAGCGCTACCTGCTGTTCATCGCCGGCATGGGCGGCCTGCTGTACGGAATCGACGTCGGCATCATCGCCGGCGCCCTGCCCTACCTGGAATCGACGGCCACGGTGGCCTGGAAGCTGAGCACCCAGCAGCTGTCCTTCATCGTGGCGGCGGTACTGCTCGGGTCCGTGCTGTCCTCGCTGTTCGCGGGCGCGCTGGCCGACGCCATCGGGCGGCGCTGGGCGATGGTGCTGGCGGGCGCGCTGTTCACCGTCAGCATTCCGATGATCGCGCTGTCCGACGGCTACACGCCCCTGCTGCTGGGCCGCCTGCTGCAGGGCATCAGCGGTGGCCTGATCGGCGTCGTGGTGCCGCTCTACCTGGCCGAGTCGCTGCCCGCCGCCCAGCGTGGACGCGGCGCCGCCCTGTTCCAGCTGATGCTGACCATCGGCCTGGTGGGCGCGGCCGTCATCGGCCTGAGCCAGGCCCAGAACGTCGACGCCGCCACCCAGGCCGCCGCCGCCCTGGCGCCGCTTGATCGGGCCGCCGCCGTGTTCGCGGCCCAGGACCACGCCTGGCGCACCATCTTCTGGCTCTGCCTGGCGCCGGGCCTGGTGTTCACCCTCGGCAGCCTGGCGCTGAAGGAATCGCCGCGCTGGCTGGCCCTGCGCGGGCAAGGCAAGATCGACCAGCCCATCGCCAAGCTTGCAGTCGGACGCGATTCGCTTGCGAGCCGCCGCTACGTGCTGCCCTTCCTGCTGGCCTGCCTGGTGCTGGCGCTGACCCAGGCCACCGGCATCAACTCCATCCTGGCCTATGTGGTCACGATCCTGAACCAGGCCGGCCTGCCCGGCGCCACCGCCAACGCGGCGGACGTGGCCCTCAAGGTGCTGAACGCGGTCATGACCGTGGTGGCCGTCATCCTGGTCGACCGCAAGGGCCGCAAGTTCCTGTTGAAACTGGGCAGCGGCTGCATCGTGGTGGCGCTGGTGTCGGCGGGCCTGCTGTTCCGTGGGGCGGAATCGAACCAGCGCGACGTGCGCGCCGCGGTCGAAGCCCAGGTGAAGAATGGCGGACTGGCGCTGCGCCTGGACGGCGCCCAGCTCGCGGCCCTTGGCGGAGGCGAAATTGAAGGCAAAGACGCGCCCCAGCAGCTGACGGTGGCCTATGCCTACGGCCCCTTCACCAACGTGCAGTCGCGCCGCAGCGACGACCCGCTGCTGCCGGCCATGACCCTGAGCCGTGAAGATACCGTGCAGAAGGACAGCGTGATCGGCGCCTCCCTGCGCCGCTGGCACCTGAATCCCTTCGCCGACCCGGCCGCCGCCAGGGATGCGCCGCTCACCATCGAACGCGCCTGGCTCGGCCCGGTGCCGCCCGAGGCGCACGGCTGGCAGGTGGCGCTGGCGATCTGCCTGTTCGTCGCCGGCTTCGCGGTGGGCCCGGGCGTGTGCGTGTGGCTGGCGCTGTCGGAGCTGATGCCGACCCGGATCCGCTCCAACGGCATGAGCATCGCCCTCCTGATCAACCAGTTCGTCTCGACCGTGATCGCCGCCATGTTCCTGCCCACCGTCGGCTTCTACGGCTACTCGACCGTGTTCTTCTTCGGGGCGGCGTTCTCGGTCCTGTACTTCCTGACCGCGGCCTTCCTGCTGCCCGAGACCAAGGGCAAGACGCTGGAAGAGATCGAGCAGCATTTCGTCGGCGCCGGGTCGCGCGTCCAGCCGGGCTAAGGTCCTTCTTACCCCGGCAACGGTTCGGCCACCGTACCGTCCGGGGTATCGCGCAGGATGAAGCCTGCCTCCTCGATGGCGAGGCGCAGCGCATCGGCGTCTTTCCAGCGCTTCTCCCTGCGCGCCAGGCCGCGTGCTTCAACCAGCTCCCTGACGGCCAGCGGCACTTCGATCGCGGCGGGACGCCATTGTTCCAGGCCCAGGCCAAGCGCCTGGTCCAGCCACGCGACCGTCGCCCGCTTCGTTTGGCCATCCAGCGGCGACTTCAGGACTTCCCAGGCCAGCGCCAGCGCGCGCGGCGTATTCAGGTCCTCGTTCAGTTCCGCCAGCATGGCGTCGCGATAGGCCGCGTCGGGCATGCCGCCTTCGGGCAGCGCGTGCAGCGCCTGCCGCAGGCGGTTCAGGGCCGTCTGCGCCGCCTGCAAGGCCGGCCAGGAGAAGGCCAGCGGCGAACGGTAATGGGCCGTCAGCACCAGGTAGCGGTAGGCCAGCGGATCGAAACCGCGCTCGGCCAGTGTGGTGAGGCGCAGGAAACCGCCGTCCGACTTCGACATCTTGTCCCCGCTTTCGAGCTGCAGGAAAGCGCCGTGCAGCCAGTAGCGCGCCGGCGCGTGGCCGTGGCAGGCTTCGTGCTGGGCGATCTCGTTCGAGTGGTGCACCGGGATATGGTCCTCGCCGCCGATGTGGATGTCGAACAGCGCGCCCAGGTACTTGCTCGACATGGTCGAGCACTCGATGTGCCAGCCCGGGAAGCCGCGTCCCCAGGGGCTGTCCCATTCCATCTGGCGCTGCTCGCCCGCGCCGCTGAACTTCCACAACGCGAAATCGGTCGGCGAGCGCTTGCCGCCGAGCTCCACCCGGTGCCCGGCGCGCTGGCCGGCGGTGTTCAGGCGCGCCAGGTGGCCGTAGGCCGCCAGTTTGGCGGTGTCGAAATAGATGCCGTCCTCGGTCCGGTAGGCGTAGCCCTGGCGCTCGATCCCGGCGATGAAGTCGATCTGCTCGGGGATGTGGTCGGTAGCGCGCGCCCACACGGCCGGGGCCTGGATGCCGAGCAGCGCCAGGTCCTGCTGGAAGGCTTGCGTGTAATAGGCGGCGATGTCCCAGGCCGAGCGGCCGGTGCGCCGCGTCCCCTTCTCCATCTTGTCCTCGCCGGTGTCGCCATCCGAGCTCAGGTGGCCGACGTCGGTGATGTTGATCACGTGGTGGACCGCATAGCCGTTCAGTTCCAGCACCCGGCGCAGGGTGTCGCCGAACAGATAGGTGCGCAGGTTGCCGATGTGGGCGTAGTCGTAGACCGTGGGACCGCAGGCGTACAAGCCCACGCGTCCCGCCTGGATCGGTTGGAAGGGGCGCAGTGCGCGCTCGTAGGTGTCGTACAGCTTGAGGTCCATGGCGGCTCCAGAAAAGACAAAGGCCACAGGGAAACAAGTTCGCTGTGGCCGATAGAAGACTAAATAAGGTGCAGAAATGCGTACGACAGGCTTCTATGGCCTGTGTCGACATGCTCCAAAGTAGAATTTTTTGATCTGCATGATGTCAGTCTAGCACGACAAATTGCTCAGGTGAATACGCAGTGACACGCTGTTCTGTCATATTCTCATTAGTGTAGAATCTTTGCGCCGGTTATTGAATCATCAACCACCGAATGTAGACCAAATAAAGGGTTCGAATATGCGTCTCTTCCCCACCCAAGGCAAATTCGCGTTTGCTGTCGCCGCCACCATCCTGTCCGCCAGCGCCCTGGCCCAGAACTGGCCCGCCGGAACCGTCACGGTCGTCGTGCCGTGGCCGCCGGGCGGCCCGTCCGACATCGCGGCGCGTCCGCTGGCCAAGGGCCTGACCCAGAACCTGGGCCAGACCTTCGTCATCGACAACCGCGCCGGCGGCGGCGGCAACATCGGCACCGCCGCGGTCACCCGCGCCGAGCCGGATGGCCAGACCCTCCTGATCACCTCGAGCGCACCGATCGTCATCAATCCGAGCCTGTACAAGAAGATGGCTTTCGATCCGATCAAGGAACTGACCCCGGTCACCAACCTGCTGCGCGCCCCGCTGGTGCTGGTCGCCCACCCCTCGGTGCCGGCCAAGAATCTGAAGGAACTGATGGCCCACATCCAGGCGCAGAAAGGCAAGTTCCAGTACGCTTCGTCGGGCAACGGCACTCCGCAGCACCTGACCGGCGAACTGTTCGCCAGCGTGGCCAAGCTGGAGATGATCCACGTGCCGTACAAGGGTTCGGCGCCGGCGATCTCGGACCTGCTGGGCGGCCACGTACCGATGATGTTCGACAGCACCATCGCGATCATGCCGCACATCAAGAGCGGCAAGGTCAAGCCGATCGCCCAATCGGGCACCAAGCGCTCGCCGCTGCTGCCGGACGTGCCGACCTTCGCTGAAGCCGGCCTGCCGGCCATCGAGTCCTATGCCTGGTACGGCATGTTCGCACCGGCCAAGACCCCGGCTGCGGTGGTCGCCAAGATCAATGCCGAAGCGCAAAAGGTCATGAAGGGCGCGGACTTCCAGAAAGTGCTGCACGACACCGGCACCGAATACGTGGGCGACACCCCGGCGAACTTCGCCAAGTTCGTCCAGGCTGAATCGGTCAAGTGGTCGAAAGTGGTCAAGGACAGCGGCGCGACCGTCGACTGATATCCGGACTAGTGTCTGATCCGAATGGGATGGCTGTCATGGCCATCCCATTTTCTTTATGAGGCGTCGGCGTCGCACGTGCGGCGCTGATAATGCGCAGCGGTGTCAACGGCCTGCGGCAATTTGTCGGGGGAGCTCTTTGAATCGACGCTGCAGCAACTCCTTCCCTATCGAGAGCGCGTTGTCCTGCGTTGCTGCAACATCCGGAATGACGCCTACCCCCTCCCAATTGGTAAGGGTAATCGGATTGATCGCACGGCGACTCGGTATCCAGGCAGCAAAGTGGTCGCCAAGGCGATAGGGTCGGCTGGGATGGGCGCCACCCCAGGTCGGTTCGCCGATCACGGTGGCCCGTTTCAATGCCTGCATCGTATAGGCGAAATCTTCGCCGGCCGATTTGGTATTAGGGCCAACCAGGATGACGATCGGCTTTCTGCCGCCATAACGCTTGCCGTCAAGCTTATCCACCGTCCACCGCTGCGTGGTGATACCGGAAGTGCGATCCCACATGTCGTTGACACGTGTAGGCTGGTCGACGAAGTAGCTGATCAGTAAGGCTACGGTTGCCGGGTCGCCGCCACCGTTCTCACGCAAGTCCACGATGAGGCCGTCAGTGTCAGCCAGCTTGTCCATCGCTGCGGCATATCGTTCGGCCATGACGAAACCAGGAGGAAAGTCAGGCAGCTTCAGGTAACCAATATTGGAACTGAGGTGATCGACCTTTGCCACGCCAGCTTTTCCGAGGCCAAGGCCAAGATCCAGGAGCAGACGCCTGGCTAACGGGGTACGTCGCTCCCACTCCGCTTTCGAGGCCGGCGGGGGTGGGACATCACGGTCGTACGGAACCTCCTCGGGGCTGGAGTGCACCATCATATGCAGGTCACGGCTTACCCCGCGAAGGTCGTCGGTGAGCCGATCTGCGAACTCTTCTCCGTCAGTTATCTTCTCGTACTTGCCCTCGCGCAGGTGCTGACGCAAGACCACTTCCATCTGCCGGGCCTTCTCGGGATAGACATAGTGAGCGTTCAGCTTCGCTATTAATGTATTGATCGCCTCCTTTTGGGTTGCCTTGTCGATGACAATCTCAGTTTTCGGCTTGAGTCTTTGTAGGAATGGAACCCAGGTATCCATGGTGTAGATCACACCGTACATCGTTAAAACCAGCAAAAGCGGTATGACAATCCATTTTTTGATCATTTTCTTCCTCTGATTGTGCATGCGGGGTTTCAATGCTTTATCGGGCCAGAACCTCATCGAAGACGCAACGAAGTTGATCAATGCTAGCATGTTAACTACCATGCTGTAGCAGTATTTATTGCTAATTAATGGAATTCAAATGATTAGGACAGCGCTCGGGCCGTGCTTACCCGTCTGTATCCGTTTCAGGTGCTGGCGGTATGGACTTGTCGACCCGATCCGGACTTGGCGTCGAATGCAAAACGGGATGGCTGTCATGCCATCCCGTTTTTATATGTCCCGTCGATCTGGAGTGCGCCAGGCACAGGTACTGGCATAAGGAGTCGCCCGAACCACCCTGACGACAGAGACATCGGTTGCAATCGCAATCTGCTCGTCCGGTGTGACGATTTGCGCTCGTGGAAGCGCATGGCAGGCACTGCTGTCCGGGCTGGCCAAGATACCAAGCAAGAGCGTAGTGCAGGCGAATGTCAGCCCGCCGGAGGCCGATAATAGCGTGATCACTGCCAGCCTCATTCCGTCTTTCGAATGACGCATGCCGGCAGGATGCCAGGACCGCAGAAATACTCGCTCTGTCACGCTACCTGGACGGCAAAGCGTCCGGCATCCACGCAGCGCAGGCGAATACGCTCCGGACTTAGCGGTTGCGCATCCAGCGCAAGCTGGCGAAAAGTGAAGACAGCGAACGGGTGCGGATCAGTTTGCCCAACGAGCCGCCATAGTTGCAACGCGAGTTGATCGTCATTTCTTGTAGCCTCCGAAACATTACTTAGCAGAATAACTACGCCTTCTACCGGCTTCTGTGCGCTAGCTCGCATTGCACGTCAACTCGACCGTAACTAACGCGCGCGCCCTGCTTCGATTGAGCCATATCATTGTTACAGCATTGTTGCGCGCCACCCTTGTCGGGTAGCCGTCGACATTGCGGCAGAGGTCTACAGACCAAGGAGGACGAGATGAGCTACGCAGATCGTGACAAGTACGGGATGTACAAGGACACGCGGCACGCGGGTCCTGGCCCGGCACTCATGGGCGCCGACACCTTGATCGGCGACAGCGTCGTCAATGGCAAAGAAGAGAACCTTGGCGACATCAAGGAAATCATGCTCGACATGCAGACCGGCCAGGTGGCTTACGCCGTGCTGGCCTTTGGCGGCTTCCTCGGCATGGGCGAGAAGCTGTTCGCCGTGCCCTGGCAGGCGCTGCACCTCGACACCGCGCACCATCGCTTCGTGTTGAATGTCGACAAGGAACGACTGAAGAATGCGCCTGGGTTCGACAAGGATGCCTGGCCGGACATGAGCGACGTCAACTGGGCGAGCGGCATTCACAGCTTCTACGGCACCGACATGGATCGTCCGGGTGCGCCGAGTATGGGGCCGGGCGTGGCCGTGGGCGGCATGGTGGGCGGCGCCAGCGCGGGGACGGGGTCCTCGCGCATGGGCAGCGGCATGGGCTCGAGCATGGGATCGGGCTCGGCTGGCGGCGGCGACCTGGGCAGCGGGTCGGGGCTGGGTGGTGTGGGCTCCGGGACCAGCAATGCCGGGATGGGGTCTGGTGCGGGTGGCGGGAGCAGCAACCTGGGCGGTAGTGCCGGGGGCGGGACTGCCGCCGGAGGCTCGTCCTATGGTCCGGGCGGCAGTGCCGATCCGCGGCCGGGGCATGATGGCGATGACAAGGATCTGAGCAGGATCCGGGGGAGCAATATCGGGTAAATGATGGATTGGTGGTTTGCTTAAGACTTGGGTCCCCGCCAAGGGGGCCCAAGTTCAACCAACTGTCGAACAGTCGATCAGCTCTACCGAATCATCGACTCCCACACCTTCTGCAGCCGCTTGGCCGACACCGGCATCGGCGTCCTCAGTTCCTGCGCGAACAGCGACACCCTCAACTCCTCCAGCATCCAGCGGAACTCCACCATGCGCGGATCGTTGTTCTTGCCCGCCTGGTTCTTCAGGGTGCGCTGGAACTGGCTGGCCGCGTTCTGCCATTCCGCCATCAGCTGCGCATCGCGCGACGCATTGGTGCGCAGCTTCTCCATCCGCACATTGATCGCCTTCAGGTAGCGCGGGAAATGCGCCAGCTGCGAGTACTCGTTGTCGGCGATGAAACGCTTGTGCACCAGCCCCTGCAACTGCGACTGGATATCCGCTGCCACCGGCTGCGGCAGGCTTTGCAGGCGCTTGGGCAGGCCGTGGAATTCGGCCAGCACCTGCCCCGCCAGGCGCGCGATCTCGTTGATCAGGAGGCCGATCCGCCCCTTGCCCTCGTCCTTGCGCTTGTTGAACGACGCCGCATCCGTCGGCAGCGGGTCCTGCAGGCAGGCGATGTCGATGGCCTTGGCCACGATCTGGTCGCGCAGATCCTCCTGCGTACCCACGCTCATGAACTGCATGCCCATCTGCTGCAGGCCCGGGATGTTCTTCTCCGCGAACTTGAGCTGCTCCTTGAACTGCAGCGCGAACAGGCGGCGCAGGCCCACGCGGTGAGTGCGCGCCGCCACGTTCGGGTCGTCGAACACTTCCAGGTCGCAGTGCGTGCCCTTGTCCACCAGCGCCGGGAAGCCGATCAGGGTCAGCTTGCCCTGGTTGATCTCCAGCAGCTCCGGCAGCTCGCCGAAGGTCCAGCTGGTGATGCCGGTGTGCTGGCGCGCGGCCGGCGAGGCGGCCGGTGCGTGAGCGGGCGCAGCGGCGGGCTGCACGCCCCTCCCCTTGCCCGCAGGCGGCGCGGATGCCGGCTGCTGCTGCGCACGCGCGGGCGCCGCCGGCGCGGCAGGCTTGGCCTCGGCCAGCTTCTGGAAGCTCTGGCGCGCCTGCCCGCCCAGCTCGGCCTGCAGGGTCGCGAGGTTGCGGCCCATGTCCAGCTGGCGGCCATGCTCGTCGATCACCTTGAAATTCATGAATAGGTGCGCCGGCAGGGTCTCCAGCTTGAAGTCCGTGGTCAGCACCCGCACCCCTAGCTGGGCGTGGATGTCCGCGATCAGCACGTCGATCAGGTCGCCCCGGCCGAAGCTGCCCGCCGCATCGATGCGCTCGACAAAACGCGCCGCGTAGTCAGGCAGCGGCACGCAATGGCGGCGCAGCTTCTGCGGCAGGGATTTCAGCAGCAGGTGCACCTTCTCCTTCAGCATGCCCGGCACCAGCCAGGCCGCGCGCTCCTGCGGGATCTGGTTCAGCGCGAACAGCGGCACCGCCAGGGTCACGCCGTCGCGCACGCTGCCCGGTTCGAAGTGGTAGGACAGTCCCATCTCGATCCCGGTGACGTTCATCGTCTTCGGGAACAGCTCGGTGGTCACGCCCGCCGCCTCGTGGCGCATCAGTTCTTCGCGGTTCAGGAACAAGAGCTTGGGGTTGTCGCGCGACGCGTCCTTGTACCACTTCTCGAAGCCCGCGCCGTTGACGATGTCAAGCGGGATCTCCTTGTCGTAGAAGGCGTGGATCAGCTGGTCGTCCACCAGCACGTCCTGGCGGCGCGACTTGTGCTCGAGGTTCTCGATCTCCTTCACCAGCTTGTGGTTGTGGGCGTAGAACGCCAGGCGCGTCTCGTAGTCGCCCGCCACCAGCGCGTCGCGGATGAAGATCTCGCGCGACGCCAAAGGGTTGTGCTGGCTGTAGTTGATGCGGCGGTTGCTGTAGACGACGATGCCGTACAGGGTCGCGCGCTCCAGCGCCGTCACCTGCGCCTGGCGCTTTTCCCAGCGCGGCTCGCCCCAGGATTTCTTGAGCAGGTGCCCGCCGATCTTCTCGATCCACTCCGGCTGGATCTGGGCGATGGTGCGCGCGTACAGGCGCGTGGTTTCGACCAGTTCCGCCGCCATGATCCAGCGGCCCGCCTTCTTGCCCAGGGTCGAACCCGGCCAGATGTGGAACTTGATGCCGCGCGCGCCCAGATACACGCCACCCTGCTCGTCCTCGGCCTTGAAGCCGATGTTGCCCAGCAGGCCGGTGAGCAGCGCCAGGTGCAGCTGCTCGTAGGTGGCCGGCGCTTCGTTCAGGCGCCAGCCCTGCTCGCGCACGATGGTGAGCAGCTGCGAGTGCACGTCGCGCCACTCGCGCAGGCGCAGCTGCGACAGGAAGTTGGCGCGGCAGTTGTCCTGCAGCTGGCGGTTCGACTTCTTGTGCTCGATCGCTTCCTCGAACCACTTCCAGATCTTGAGGTAGCTGAGGAACTCGGACTTCTCGTCGGCGAACTTCTTGTGCTTCTCGTCGGCCTGCTGCTGGTATTCGATGGGACGGTCGCGCGGGTCTTGCGTCGACAGCGCCGAAGCCACGATCAGCATCTCGGTCAGGCAGTGGTTGTCCAGCGCGGCCAGGATCATGCGGCCCACGCGCGGATCGAGCGGCAGCTTGGCCAGCTTGCGGCCCAACGGGGTCAGCTCGTTGGTATCGTCGACCGCGCCGATCTCCTGCAGCAGCTGGTAGCCGTCGGCAATCGCGCGGCCTTGCGGCGCCTCGATGAAGGGGAAGGTCTCGACGTCGGTCAGGCGCAGGGACTTCATGCGCAGGATGACCGAGGCCAGCGAGGAGCGCAGGATCTCCGGGTCGCTGAACTTGGGACGCTTGATGTAATCGTCTTCCTCGTACAGGCGGATGCAGACGCCGTCGGCCACGCGGCCGCAACGGCCGGCGCGCTGGTTGGCGGCGGACTGCGCCACCGGCTCGATCTGCAGCTGCTCGACCTTGTTGCGGAAGCTGTAGCGCTTCACGCGCGCCAGGCCGGTGTCGACCACGTAGCGGATGCCCGGCACCGTCAGCGAGGTCTCGGCCACGTTGGTGGCCAGCACGATGCGGCGCGCGTTCGTGGTGCGGAACACGCGGTCCTGTTCTTCGACCGACAGGCGCGCGAACAGCGGCAGGATCTCGACATGCGGCGGATGGTGCTTGCGCAGCGCCTCCGCGCAATCGCGGATCTCGCGTTCGCCCGGCAGGAAGACCAGCACGTCGCCCGAGCCGATGCGGCACAGCTCATCGACCGCGTCGACCACCGCGTCCATCAGGTCGCGCTTGTCGCGGGCGGCTTGCGCCTTCGGCGGCGGCTCGCCCGGCTTGGCGGTGACGCCCACCGGATCGCGGTCCACCGGGCGGTAGCGCACTTCCACCTTGTACAGGCGGCCGGAGACCTCGATCACCGGCGCGGGCTTCTCCGGCGTGCCGAAGTGGCGCGCGAAGCGGTCGGCGTCGATGGTGGCCGAGGTGATGATGATCTTCAGGTCCGGCCGGCGCGGCAGCAGCTGCTTCAGGTAGCCGAGCAGGAAGTCGATGTTCAGGCTGCGCTCGTGCGCCTCGTCGATGATGATCGTGTCGTAGGCCTTGAGCAGCGGATCGGTCTGGGTTTCGGCCAGCAGGATACCGTCGGTCATCAGCTTGACCGAGGCGCCCTTCTGCAGCGTGTCGTTGAAGCGGACCTTGTAGCCCACGTGCTCGCCCAGCGGGGTACCGAGTTCCTGCGCGATGCGCTTGGCGGTCGACGACGCGGCGATCCGGCGCGGCTGGGTGTGTCCGATGATGCCCTTTTCGCCGCGGCCCAGCTCCAGGCAGATCTTCGGCAACTGCGTGGTTTTACCGGAGCCGGTTTCGCCCGATACGATCACCACCTGGTTCTCGCTCACCGCCTTCGCGATTTCCGCGCGGCGGCCGGATACCGGCAGGTCTTCGGGGAAGACGATCGGCGGCAGCGGATTACGCACGCGCACCGGCGCTTCTTCGCGCGGAGGACGCGCTGCACGCGGCTCTCCCTCCGGGCGGCGCTTGGGCGGCTGTGCGGATGCGTGTTTGGGGGAAGCGGCGCGCGCCGGCTGCGGCGAAGGCTTGTTACTCTGTTCAGACATTGATTTTTACAAGGTATTTGGTGCGCACATCGCGCAGCGAATTATAATGCGGCAAATGGAAAACCCTACCCAATTCGTCCAGTGGCTGCGCTCTGTCGCGCCGTATATTCATGCCTTTGGCGGCAAGACCTTCGTCGTCGCCTTCCCCGGTGAACTGGTCGCCTCCGGCGCCCTGCCGGTGCTGGCGCAGGATCTGTCGCTGCTGGTCGGCCTCGGCATCCGCATCGTGCTGGTGCACGGCTCGCGTCCGCAGGTGGCCGAACAACTCGCGCTGCGCAATGTCGAGGGCCGCTTCCACAACGGTATCCGCATCACCGACACCGCGGCGCTCGAATGCGCGAAGGAAGCCGCCGGCGAATTGCGTCTGGATATCGAAGCCGCCTTCAGCCAGGGCTTGCCGAACACGCCGATGTCGCATGCCCAGATCAGTATCGTCTCGGGCAACTTCGTGGTCGCCCGCCCGCTCGGCGTGATCGACGGCACCGACTTCGAGCTGACCGGCGTGACCCGCAAGATCCACGCCGAGAAGATCCACCCGATCCTGCAGACCGAGGACAGCCTGGTGCTGCTGTCGCCGCTGGGTTTCTCGCCGACCGGCGAGATCTTCAACCTGACGATGGAGGACGTTGCCGCCTCGGCCGCGATCGCCCTGCACGCCGACAAGCTGATCTACATCACCGAAACCCCGATGATGAAGGATGCCGGCGACGCCGAGCTGCGCGAACTGTCCTCGCACCAGGCCGAGGCCGTGCTGCAGGCCGGTTTCCTGCAGCCGGATGCCGCCTTCTACCTGCAGCACGCCATCAAGGCCTGCAACAGCGGCGTGGACCGCGCCCACATCGTGCCCTTCTCGACCGACGGCTCGGTGCTGCTCGAGGTGTTCACCCACGACGGCGTGGGCACCATGGTCAGCCACGAGAACCTGGAAAGCCTGCGCCAGGCCACAATTGAGGACGTCGGCGGAATTATCAAGCTGATCGAGCCGCTGGAAGCCGACGGCACCCTGGTCTACCGCGGCCGCGAGCTGATCGAGCGCGAGATCGACCAGTTCTCCGTCATCGAGCACGACGGCGTGATCTTCGGCTGCGCCGCGCTGTATCCGTTCCCGGAATCGAAGATGGCCGAGATGGCTTGCCTGACGGTGAGCCAGGAAGCCCAGACCCAGGGCGACGGCGAACGCATCCTCAAGCACATGGAAAACCGCGCCCGCGCGGCGGGCCTGAACAAGCTGTTCGTGCTGACCACGCGTACCTCGCACTGGTTCAAGAAGCGCGGCTTCGTGCCGGCCACGGTGGACGACCTGCCGAAGGACCGCCAGCATATGTATAACTGGCAGCGCCGGTCACAGGTTTTGATCAAGTCTTTATAATGGTGGTTTTACACCGTCCCGCATAACAGGAGTACACGATGGCCCGCACCGTCCACTGCATCAAACTGAACAAGGAAGCCGAAGGGCTGGATTTCCCGCCGGTTCCTGGCGAAATGGGCAAGAAGATTTATCAGTCCGTTTCGAAGGAAGCCTGGCAGGCCTGGCTGAAGCACCAGACCATGCTGATCAACGAGAACCGCCTGAACCTGGCGGATGACCGCGCGCGCAAGTACCTGGCGACGCAGATGGAGCGGCATTTCTTTGGTGAAGGTGCGGATCAGGCGGTGGGGTACGTGCCGCCGACTGCATAAGCCGGCGCTAACAGTAGGTAAAGAAACTTGGGTCCCCGCCTTCGCGGGGACCCAAGTTTTTAGCGAACCAGCAACGCTACCGCAGTCGCAAAACAGGCAAGTCACATCTTCCTGCACTGGCGCAACTCACACCGCGCCATGAACACCTTCCCACCCTCGCACTGCATCCGGTAGACCTCGATCGGCCCCGGCTCCGTGACCAGCCCCGCGCCCTGGCCGCCCGTGCAGCCCTGCGCGCGCGCCAGCTTCTCGACCGTGGCCGAGGACACGCCGGTCTGGAACGGCACCCGCTGGATCGGCGCGCCATTCGCATCAAGCAGCTGCGGCGCCGCCGGGGAGGCCGCAAGCGCCCGTGGCGCCGGCTCCATCTTGCTCTTGAACATGGAACAACCACCCAACAGGACAGCCACCAGCACCAGCGCGCGTTTCATGGAAAGGCCTCGTAAAGCTTAGAACGACAGGGTCTTGACGCCTTCCGCCGTGCCCAGCAGGCAGACGTCGGCGCCGCGCTGCGCGAACAGGCCGACGGCGATCACGCCGACGATCTGGTTGATCTGGTTCTCCAGCGCCACCGGGTCGGTGATAGCCAGGCCGGCCACGTCGATGATCTCGCCGCCGTTGTCGGTGATGAAGGCTTCGTCGCTGCCCGCCTTGGTGCGCAGGCGCGGCTGGCCGCCCAGGGCTGCCAGCTTGCGCATCACGGCCGCACGCGCCATCGGGATGACTTCCACCGGCAGCGGGAACTTGCCCATGGTCTCCACCAGCTTCGAGCCGTCCGCGATGCAGACGAACTTCTGCGAGATCGACGCCACGATCTTCTCGCGGGTCAGGGCCGCGCCGCCGCCCTTGATCATCGCGCCGGCCGCGTTGATCTCGTCCGCGCCGTCGATGTAGACGGCGATCGATTCCACCTCGTTCATGTCGAACACCGGAATGCCGTGGCCGCGCAGGCGCGCCGCCGTACCTTCCGACGAAGCCACGGTACCCTTGATGCGGTCCTTGATCTTGGCCAGTTCGTCGATGAAGAAGTTGGCGGTCGAGCCAGTGCCGACGCCGATGATTTCGCCGTCGACCACGTAATCGATGGCGGAGCGTGCCACTGCCTGTTTGAGTTCGTCTTGAGTCATGATGCGCTGTTGGTAGAAGAAAAAGAATGCGACATTTTAAAGGATTCCCGCCCTGCGCCGCCGAAATCGCATCAGCACACGGCGTACGTGAATATCTTGTCAACACCAGTGATAGACTGATGTCTGAGGAGCACAGATGAATACAAAGATCCTGGCGCAGGTGCCGGTGCTGATGGCGCGCGACGTGCGGACCGCGCTCGATTTTTACGCCAGGCTGGGCTACGCCCTCGTCTTCGCGGACGACACCGAACAGCCGCGCTATGCCGGCGTGGCGCGCGACGGCCTGCATGTGCACCTGCAGTGGCAAGACGCCTCGCACTGGAACAATGCGCTCGACCGCCCCGCGTACCGGTTTGTCGTCGACGATGTCGACGCGCTCTACGCGGAGTTCCTGGCTGCCGGCGCGCTTCCGGCCCTCAGTACCAGTCCCTACCGGGAACCCGCGAACACCCCGTGGGGCACCAGGGAGTTTCACCTTCGCGATCCTGACGGCAACGCGCTGCAGTTTTGCGATCAATGAAGATCATGCCTGGCGCATTGCCAAAATTGCACTAACACATCAAACTCGGCCTTTTCCGATCAGGATGTCGATATCGATGAAAAAGCCCAGCATGCATCGCCTTGCCCTGTTATGTCTTGCGCTTGGCCTCGGCTGCGCCGCCCACGCCGACGAACCGGGCTTGTGCACCTCGCTGTGCTCCACGCAGAAGCAGGAGTGCAAGGCAAACGCCCTGGAGGCGACCGAAAACGATACGTCGAATTTCTTTGAAATGCGTGAGAAGAATCCTCACGCGCGCGCCGCCGCGCAGGGCCAGCCTGTTTCGGACATGACGCGCACCGCCGAAAGGTCGGATTTCGAGAAAAGAAAGCAGGCACGGTTCAACGCTTGCGAGAGCAAGTTCCGCCAGTGCACCCGTGCCTGCACCGTGCCGAGCTCTTCGGTAGTGCTGAAAAAAACCGGGCGCGCACAGTAACCCGGCAGGCGTATGGCTTATTCAAGACTACCCGCTTTCGCCGCATTGGCCGTCTTCCTGACAACAACCGCAAATGCGCACCAGGCAGACAATGAACAGGTCAGGGAACTCTCCCCGGTCGAGATCAACTCGAAGAAGAACCCGGGCAACGTGCCTTATGCTACCTTCCTCAAGCACCAGGCCTTCCTGCAATCCCTGCTGCCTCCGGAACCGCGTGTCATCGACCTGCGGCTTCGCCTGTCCTTCACCGGCATCACTGGCCCGGCACGCGACACCTATCTCCCGGACAGCTGGGCGGTCGCCATCGTCGGCGAGACGCAGGACCAGACCATCCCCGTCGACCGGGGAGGTTATTTCCTGCTGCCCAACAACGAGCAGGCGGCCAGGGAACAGGCCACCCTCATGTTCAACACCCAGACCCGCAAAGGCTACGTCAATGTGGCCTGGAAGCTCCGACTCAGGGAAGGTCAAATGCTTCCCTATGCGGACTTCGCGAAAGCCTTCGACGAGGTCAAGCGCGTGCAGCAGCAGATCCCCTGGTACCGGATCAGCATGTACGACGAACGGGTTGCGCGCTTCGACGGCTTGAAGGCGTGCTTCTTCACTGGCGAGGGCCGCATCGAGATCGGCGGCCAGCCGGCGGCGGCGCGCACCGAGGGCATGTGCCAGGTGATCCGCTTCGATCCGGCCCTGGCCGGCGTGGACCGGAACGACATCGCGTTCATCGGCCAGCTCGATACGGTCACGCTCCACGACGCCGCCAGGTGAAGCAGCCCTTCAGCTCCGGCGCGCCAGCCAGCGCGCAGGGCCGAGCGGCAGGTTGCTCCAGTTCACAGGCTCGGCCAGGAACAGCCCCAACACCTCTTCGTACATTGCCAGGCTGCCGCGATAGCGCTGCTGGCGCATCGCATCCGGCTTGCGCAGATGCTTGAGCACGAAGTAGTCGGCCAGCAGGTCGCCCTGCGCCTCCATGTTGTAGTCGGCCAGGCTGGCTCCTTCGCGCAGCGTGTAGTCATAGGACAACCCAATGCGCAAGGCCCCACGCAGCCGCACCGGATAGCCCAGCTGGTGCTGCCACACATGCACCATCTCGTGCATGAACCAGTGGATCGCGCCGGGATCGCCGCGCGTGTAATCGGGAAGGAAACAGGAATGGTGGAAATACAGGCTGCCGTTTGGCGTCATGCAGCAGTTCCTGGGCTGGAACGGCATGTACCGCCGGTTGTACACGCGTACCCGGCGGTAGTCGATGGCGTCGCGGAACAGCAGCGACGCCATCTGGATCTCACCCGCGCTGAGCGGGCGCGCGAGCGTCCGCATGCGCAAGCTTTTACTGCGGGCGGAGTGCCGCGGCCGCCCTGGCCAGCTCGGTGATCTGGTCCCACTGGCCGGCGTTCATCAGGTCCTTCGGCGTCAGCCAGGAACCGCCCACGCAGGCCACGTTCTTACAGGCCAGGAACTTGGGCGCGGTCTCGATCGAGATGCCGCCGGTCGGGCAGAAGGTCACGTCCGGCAGCGGGCCGCCGATCGCGTTCAGCATGCCCACGCCGCCCGCCGGCACGGCCGGGAACAGCTTGAGCTGGCGGAAGCCCGCTTCGCGCGCCGCCATCACTTCGGACGGGGTCATCACGCCCGGCAGCAGCGGCAGGCCGCTGGTCCTGGCCGCTTCGATCAGGGTCGGGGTCAGGCCCGGCGACACGCCGAACACGGCGCCCGCATCGCGGGCAGCGGCGAATTCTTCCGGCTGGGTCAGGGTGCCGACGCCGACGATGGCGCCTTCGACCTGGCTCATGGCGCGGATCGCGCCGAGGCCGTGCTGGGTGCGCAGCGTGACTTCGAGCACGCGGATGCCGCCCGCCACCAGGGCCTTCGCCAGCGGTACGGCCTGGTCGGGATCGTCGATGGCGATAACCGGGATGACGCTCGCCGAGCGCATGATGTCAAGTAAGGTCATTTCTGCGTCCTAAAAAGAAAGTCTTCATCGGAACCCGGCATGATTTCGCCGGCGTCCACGCCTTCGTGCAGCGGTACGGTGGTCGGAATCGGCGACGGCAGCGGGAAGGTGGCAGCGCCCTCCTCCGCCGCGCTGATGGCGTTGCGGAACACCGCGAACAGTTCGCGGCCCATGCCGATGTGGCTCTTCGACAGGTCGGCGGTGGCCATCTTGCGCCCCGCCCAGACGTCGGCCGGCACCAGCGCATCGAGGGTGCCGGCGGTGGCGTCGACGCGGATCATGTCGCCGTCGCGCACCAGGCCCAGCGGGCCGCCGGCCAGGATCTCGGGCGAGACGTGGATCGCCGCCGGCACCTTGCCGGAAGCGCCCGACATGCGGCCGTCCGTCACCATCGCCACGTGGTAGCCGGCGTCCTGCAGGTTCGCCAGCGCCGGGGTCAGCGCGTGCAGTTCCGGCATGCCGTTGGCGCGCGGGCCCTGGAAGCGGATCACGGCCACGAAGTCGCGCTCAAGCTTGCCCGCCTTGTAGGCGTGCATGAAATCGTCCTGCGAATCGAAGGTCAGGGCCGGGGCCTCGACCACGTGGTGCTCGGCCTTGACCGCCGAGATCTTCATCACGGCGCGGCCCAGGTTGCCCTGCACCAGCACCATGCCGCCGTTGTTGCTGAACGGGTTCGATGCCTTGCGCAGCACGGCTTCGTCGCCGCTCTGCTCGGGCAGGTCGCGCCAGACCACCTTGCCGTCTTCGCCCAGGAAAGGCTCCTTGCAGTGGGCGCGCAGGCCGTGGCCCAGGATGGTGTTGACGTCATCGTGCGCCAGGCCGGCGTCCAGCAGTTCGCGGATCACGAAGCCCGGGCCGCCGGCGGCCTGGAAGTGGTTCACGTCGGCTTCGCCGTTCGGATACACGCGGGTCAGCGAAGGCACGACTTTCGACAGCTCGTCGAAATCGTTCCAGTCGACCACGATGCCGGCGGCGCGCGCCATCGCGATGATGTGCAGGGTGTGGTTGGTCGAGCCGCCGGTCGCGTGCAGCGCGACGATGGCGTTGACGATGGCTTTCTCGTCCACGATGCGGCCGATCGGCATGTAGTTGCCGCCCTGCTGGGAGATCGACACCGCGTGCTGGGCCGCGGCGCGGGTCAGCGCTTCGCGCAGCGGGGTGCCCGGGGTGACGAAGGCGGCGCCCGGCATGTGCAGGCCCATCATTTCCATCAGCATCTGGTTGCTGTTGGCGGTGCCGTAGAAAGTACAGGTGCCGGAGCTGTGATAGGAGCGCGATTCGCCCTCGAGCAGTTCCTCGCGGGTGGCCTCGCCTTTGGCGTAGCGCTGGCGGATCGAGGCTTTTTCCTTGTTCGAGATGCCCGTGGTCATCGGGCCGCCCGGCACGAAGATGCCCGGGATGTGGCCGAAGTGCAGCGCGCCGATCAGCAGGCCCGGCACGATCTTGTCGCAGATGCCCAGGTAGAGCGCGGCGTCGAACATGTTGTGCGACATGCCGACGGCGGTGGCCATGGCGATGGCGTCGCGCGAGAACAGCGACAGCTCCATGCCCGGCTGGCCCTGGGTCACGCCGTCGCACATGGCCGGCACGCCGCTGGCGAACTGGGCCACGGCGCCGACTTGGCGCACGGCGTCCTTGATCACTTGCGGATAGGTCTCGAAAGGCTGGTGCGCCGACAGCATGTCGTTGTAGGACGAAACGATCGCCACCGAAGGCTGCTTGTATTCGCGCAGCTTGAGCTTGTCGTTGGCAGGGAAAGCGGCAAAGCCGTGCGCCAGGTTGGTGCAGGCCAGCGTGCTGCGCTGTACGCCCTGCACGCGGGCGGCTTCGAGATGCGCCAGGTAGGCCGCGCGGGACGGCTTGCTGCGCTGGATGATGCGATTGGTGACCTGTTCAACTACAGGGTGGAGCGCCATGTTCGTTCCTTCCAAAATTTTGTATCTGAAATTTTACTACAGAATCGCTCAATGCGCTTGTCGCCCGCCTTTCCTTCTTTTGGCAGGGAGGAGTGACCAGCCCAGCCGGCGGACTGGGAAATGGATGAGAAAGCGCGCACAAACTTTATGTAGTGAATTTACGAGCGCTTCCCTGTATTATTCGCCTATCCATCATGTTAATTGTGCCACGCACCTTCATCCCATGCGCCAGCCTTCCCTGACCAGCACCGCCAGCTTCCAAGCCCTCGACCAACATGCCGAAGACGCCGAACTGTGGCAGATGCGCGAGCTGTTCGCCACCGACCCGCAGCGCTTCGAGCGCCTGTCGGTCGAGGCCGCGGACCTGTTCCTAGACTATTCAAAAAATCGCCTCGACGGGCGCACGCTTGAACTGCTGGTCCAGCTGGCAAAAGAGCGCGGCGTCGAGCAGCGCCGCGACGCCATGTTCGCGGGCGAACGCATCAACAACACCGAGAACCGCGCCGTCCTGCATACCGCCCTGCGCGCCCCGCGCGACGCCAGGCTGACGGTCGACGGCCAGGATATCCCGGCCGACGTGCACGCCGTGCTCGACCGCATCAAGACCTTCACCGATGCCGTGCGCAGCGGCGAATGGAAAGGCCACACCGGCAAGCCCATCACCGACATCGTCAACATCGGCATCGGCGGCTCGGACCTGGGCCCCAAGATGGTCGTGCTGGCCCTGCGCCACTACGCCCATCCGCGCCTGCGCATGCACTTCGTGTCGAACGTCGACGGCCACGACATGGACGCGGCGCTCGGCCAGGTCGATCCGGAAACCACCCTCTTCATTGTTGCCTCGAAGACCTTTACTACCGCCGAAACCATGATGAACGCGCAGACCGCGCGCAGCTGGTTCCTCACGCATGCCAAGGAAGAGGCGCTGGCCAGGCACTTCGTGGCGGTGTCGACCAATACCGAGGCGATCAAGGCCTTCGGTATCGATCCGGCCAACATGTTCCCGTTCTGGGACTGGGTGGGCGGCCGTTATTCGGTCTGGTCGGCGATCGGCCTGTCGGTGGCGCTGGCGGTCGGCTTCGGCTACTTCAGCGACTTCCTGGCCGGCGCCCACGCCATGGACCAGCACTTCCGCACCGCGCCGCTGGAGCAGAACATGCCGGCGATCCTGGCCCTGGTGGGCTTCTGGAACCGCCAGTTCCTGGGCTGCCCCTCGGTCACCATCGCGCCCTACCACCAGGACCTGAACCGCTTCCCGGCCTACCTGCAGCAGCTCGACATGGAAAGCAACGGCAAGCGCGTCACCCGCGACGGCGAGCCGGTCGACACCGCGACCTGCCCGGCGATCTGGGGCGAATGCGGCACCAATGGCCAGCACGCCTACTTCCAGCTGCTGCACCAGGGCACCGACCTGACCCCGATCGACTTCATCGCCGCCCTGCGCCCGGCGCACGAGATGGAGCACCACCACACCGCCCTGCTGGCGAACTGCTTCGCCCAGTCGGAAGCCTTCATGAAGGGCAAGACCGCGGACGAGGTGCGCGCCGACCTGCAGCAGCAGGGCCTGCCTGCCGAGGAAGTCGAGCGCCTGGTGCCGCACAAGACCTTCCCGGGCAACCGTCCGAGCAACACCATCCTGATGGAACGCCTGACCCCGTCGACCCTGGGCGCGCTGATCGCGCTCTACGAGCACAAGACTTTCGTGCAGGGCGTGATCTGGGATGTCAACAGTTTCGACCAGTGGGGCGTTGAACTGGGTAAGGTGCTCGCCAAGAAAATCGAAGCCGAACTGGCGGGCGAACCGCAGCCGGACAAGCACGACAGCTCGACCAACGGACTGATCGCACGCGCCAAGGCCGCGATCTGAGCAATCCAGGACAAGCAGAGAACATGGCAACCGAAAAATTCGAAGTGGTCCACGACGCGCCCATGCTCGTGGGCGAGTCGGCGATCTGGCACGAGGTCGAGTCGGCCTTGTACTGGGTCGACATCAACGGCCTGACGGTCAACCGCGTGCATCCGGCGAGCGGCAAGTATTCGTCATGGCAGATGGCCTCGGAGCCGTCGGCGCTGGCGGTGGACGGCGACAACAACCTGGTCGTCGCCACGCGCCGCGACCTGCTGCACCTGAACACCACCACCGGTGAAGAGACGCCGATCGCGGACGCGCCCTACGACATCACCAAGGTACGCTTCAACGACGGCCGCGTGGACCCGGCGGGCCGCTTCTGGATCGGCACGATGTACGAGCCGCGCGACCAGCCGGCGGCAGAGATGTACGTGCTCGACCAGGGCCGGCTGCGCCGCGCGTGGGCGGGCGGGATGACCAATTCGAATGGACTGGCCTGGAGCCTGGACGGGCGCACGATGTTCCATGCGGACACGACGACGCACAGGATCGATTGCTATGACTACGATCCGGCGACCGGCGTACACAGCAACCAGCGCACCCTCTTGAGCTTCCCGACCGACAAGTCGGCGCCGGGGTATGGCGGGCGTCCGGACGGGGCGACCATCGACAGCGAAGGGGCGTACTGGGTGGCGATGTTCGAGGGCGGGCGCGTGCTGCGCATTTCGCCGCAGGGCGAGATCCTGCGCGAGATCATGGTGCCGGCGCGCTGCCCGACTTCGCTGGCGTTTGGCGGGACGGATCTGCGGACCTTGTATATCACCACGGCGAGCCATGGGCGCTCGGCGGCGGAGCTGGCGGAGTATCCGCTGAGTGGCAAGGTGCTGTGCACGCGGGTGGATGTGGCGGGGCGGGAGGAGCCGGAGTATCGCGGCTGAGCAGGTCGCACGCCCCTCCTTGCACTACCACCCTCAACACCGTCACCCCCGCGAAGGCGGGGGCCCAAGTTTGTGTCATGACCACTAGCGTTCGACGTAGTAGGTAACACGGAAGAACTTGGGTCCCCGCCTTCGCGGGGATGACGGCCTTAGGGCCAACAATTTACTTAAGATGCACGTGCCGGACTCCTTATCCGAAGCGCCCCAATACGCCCGCGTGTGGCACCATCAGTCGCCATCCCTCCAGATCGCTTTCGTAGTAAATTTTCTTGCAAATCAAATATTTGTGTAGTAAATTTACATTAAGCTTTCCCTCATCCCTTGCACTGATTCCGACGACCATGGCCCTTTCCGATTTCGATCTCGTTTTCTTTGGCGGCAGCGGCGACCTTGCGATGCGCAAGCTGCTCCCCGCGATGTACGCGCGCGACGTCTGCAATGACCTCCCCGCCAGCGCCCGCATCATCTGCGTCGGCCGCGACGACATGAGCCAGGAAGCCTTCCTGCAATTCGTCGAAAGCAACTCGAAACCGCACATCAAGGAAACCCCGGTCGACGAACACTGGGCCCGCTTCCTCAAGCGCATCACCTACGTGGCCCTGAACGCCACCGACGTCGGCACCTACGACCCGCTGGTCGAGGCCCTGCGCAAGGACGAGTCCCTCACCCGCGTCTACTACCTGGCCACCCCGCCCCACCTGTTCGCGACCATCTGCGACAACCTGGCCGAGACCGGCCTGGCCACGCCGAACTCGCGCGTGGTGCTGGAAAAGCCGCTCGGCCGCGACCTGGCTTCGGCCAAGCAGATCAACGCGGACGTGGGCAAGGTGTTCGCCGAATCGCAGATCTACCGGATCGACCACTACCTGGGCAAGGAAACCGTGCAGAACCTGCTGGCCCTGCGCTTCGGTAACATCCTGTTCGAGCCGCTGTGGCGCCGCGAATGGATCTCGGACGTGCAGATCACCATCGCCGAGAAGATCGGCGTGGGCAATCGCCTCGGCTACTACGACACCTCGGGCGCGCTGCGCGACATGCTGCAGAACCACCTGCTGCAACTGCTGTGCATCGTCGCCATGGAACCGCCGGCCTCGATCGCGCCGGACGCCGTGCGCGACGCCAAGCTGCAGGTGCTGCGCTCGCTGAAGCGCTTCACCCCGACCACCCTGGCCCAGAACATCGTGCGCGGCCAGTACCGCGCCGGCCACATCGACGGCAAGGCCGTGCCGGGCTACCGCGACGAGCCGGAAGCGCCCAAGCAGTCGCGCACCGAGACCTTCGTGGCGATGAAGGCCGAGATCGACACCTGGCGCTGGGCCGGCGTGCCCTTCTACCTGCGCACCGGCAAGCGCATGGCCGACCGCCTGGCCGAGATCGTGGTGCGCTTCAAGCAGATCCCGCATTCGATCTTCAACCAGCCGACCTCCAGCTTCCAGCCGAACAGCCTGGTGATCCGCCTGCAGCCGGACGAGGGCCTGTCGATGAACCTGATGGCCAAGACCCCGGGCGACTCGATGCGCCTGAAGCAGGCCGAACTCGAACTCGACTTCCGCGAGCAGTTCACCAGCCCGCGCATGGAAGCCTACGAGCGCCTGCTGCTCGACGTGCTGCGCGGCCAGCTGACCCTGTTCATGCGCGGCGACGAACTGGAAGCGGCCTGGGAATGGGTCGAGCCGATCCTGGACCACTGGGAAGAAGACGACAGCGCACCGGCGCCCTACACCTCCGGCACCTGGGGCCCTGCCGCATCGAGCGCACTGATCGGCCGCGACGGCCTGCAGTGGCGCGAAGAAGTCCTGCCGGAAGACTGAGGCCACCATGCTGCTCGACTCGATCCGCACCCAGCTCGATTCGCTCTCCAAGTCGGAGCGCAAGGTCGCGCTCGCGGTGCTTGCCGCCCCGTCCGCGACGGTCAGCCAGAACATCACGGCGCTGGCCAAGAGCGCGCAGGTGTCCGAACCGACCGTGGTGCGCTTCTGCCGCACGCTCGGCTATGAGGGCTGGCACGAGTTCAAGCTCAAGCTGGCCCAGGGCCTGGCGCTGGCCCTGCCTGGCGCCAACGAGCAGCCGGCCCAGGACGACCTGGCCTCGGACCTGATCAACAAGATCTGCAGCCGCTCGATCAATACCCTGCTCGACCTGCGCAACAACCTCAAGCCGGAACTGATCCAGAAAGCGCTCGATATCCTGTCGCGGGCGAACAAGATCGAGTTCTATGGCCAGGGGACCTCGGGCTTCGTGGCGGCGGATGCGCAGCACAAGTTCTTCCGTTCGGGCGTGCCGACGGTGGCTTATACCGATCCGGCGATTCACTCCATCGCCGCGGCGCTGCTGCGCGAAGGGGATGCGGTGGTGGCGATTTCGCAGCGCGGGAACAACCCGGCGCTGACGCGCTCGGCCAAGCTGGCAAGGGCCGGCGGGGCCGAGGTGATCGTGCTGGCGCCGTCGGGGACGCCGCTGGCGGAGATGGCGACCTTGTTCATTCCGATTGATCTGGTGTTTGCGATCGACCCGTACACGCCGATTTCGGCGCGGCTGGCTTACCTCGTGGTCATCGACGTGCTGGCGGTGGGGCTGGCCTTGCGCCGCGGGCCGGAGTTCCGCAAGAAGATGCAGAATGCGCAGAAGGCGCTTCAAGAGTTTGATATGCAGTTTGATTCGTTTATTGGCTAACACTGCGGGCCGCAGCCATTACCCCACAGGTGTAAAATACCGGGTTTCGACCGTCCATCGCTCCCCGCCATGCACATCAACCCCGAACGCAGCACCCGCCCCGACTACGACCTCCTGGTCCGCCAGGTCACCAGCATCCTCGAAGGCGAACGCGACCTGACCGCGAACGCCTCCCAGTTCTCCGCCCTCGTCTACGACACCATCGCCGACCTGAACTGGGCTGGCTTCTACCTCACCGTTCCCTCGAAAAAAGGCGAAGGCCAGGACCTGCTGGTCGGTCCCTTCCAGGGCAAGCCGGCCTGCGCCCGCATTCCTTTCGGCCGCGGCGTCTGCGGCACGACCGCCGTCGAGCGCAAGACCATCGTGGTGCCGGACGTGCATGCCTTCCCGGGCCACATCGCCTGCGATTCGGCCTCGGCGTCGGAAATCGTGATTCCGCTGATCAAGGACGACAAGCTGATCGGCGTGTTCGATATCGATAGCCCGAAGGCGGATCGCTTTTCTGAAGAAGATCGCGTTGGGCTGGAGCGCATGATTGCTGCGTTCCTTGAGGGTACCGACTGCTAATACGTTGTTGGTTTGCAAGCAAACTTGGGCGGGACAATGCCAGTGGCATTGTCCCGGCCTTCGCCGGGACGACGGGGTAAGTGGCTCGAGTTAGCGTGACGAACACCCGCACACTTAGCACGTCATCCCGGCGCAGGCCGGGATCCAAGTTTCCAAACCCCAGCCCCCGCCACTAGAATACAAGTTACACTCCCAAACACCGAGACCCACACCATGAACCAACTCGAACAGCTCAAGCAATACACCACCGTGGTCGCCGACACCGGCGACTTCCAGTCGATCAAGGCCTACGCCCCGCAAGACGCGACCACCAACCCGTCGCTGATCCTGAAGGCCGTGCAAAAGCCGGAATACCGTCCGCTGCTGGAAAAGGCCATCGCCGACGCGCCGCACGCGGAAATCGATGAAATCGTCGACAACCTCCTGATCGGCTTCGGCGTCGAGATCCTGAAGTATGTCCCGGGCCGCGTCTCGACCGAGATCGATGCCGCCCTGTCCTTCGACACCGAAGCGACCGTGGCGAAAGGCCGCGAACTGATCGCCCTGTACGAAAAGGCCGGCGTGTCGCGCGAGCGCGTGCTGATCAAGATCGCCTCGACCTGGGAAGGCATCCGCGCCGCCGAGATCCTGGAAAAGGAAGGCATCCACTGCAACCTGACCCTGCTGTTCTCGCTGTGCCAGGCCGTGGCCTGCGCCGAAGCCGGCGTCCAGCTGATCTCCCCGTTCGTGGGCCGCATCTACGACTGGTACAAGAAGTCGACCGGCATTGAATACACCGGCGCCGACGATCCGGGCGTGCAGTCGGTCAAGCGCATTTACCAGTACTACCGCAAGTTCGGCTACAAGACCGAAGTCATGGGCGCGAGCTTCCGCAACACCTCTCAAATCCTGGAGCTTAGCGGCTGCGACCTGCTGACCATCTCGCCGGACCTGCTGCAGAAGCTGGCCGACACCGATGCGCCGGTCGAGCGCAAGCTGACCACGGATGCGAACGCCGACATCGCCAAGATCGACATCGACGAGAAGACCTTCCGCTTCATGCTGAACGAAGACGCGATGGGCACCGAGAAGCTGGCCGAAGGCATCCGCGCCTTCGTCGCCGACTCGATCAAGCTGAAGAAGATGATCGCCCAAATGCGCTAAGCCCCCGGCGACCCGCATACAAGAACGCCGCCCTCGAGGCGGCGTTTTTCATTGGTGCGCCCGCTTCAGCAAGCCCGCAGGCCCGCCAGGTAGGTGTCGACCACATGCCCGCCCACCGCAAGCAGCTCGAAGCTGGTGGGTTCGAAGATCCAGTTGCGGATCAGGCCATCGATCATGATCCAGCAGCCCATCGCCGACTCGCGGGTGCCGAGCTCGGGCCGCAGCATGCCCTTCTCCTTCGCCTGCTTCAAATGGCCTTCCATCTTGTCCTGCCACAGGCCGATCGATTCGCGCCGGCGCGCGCGTACCGAGTCGACTTCGTCCACGAACTCGGTCTTGAGGGTGGCGATCTCGAACACGCGGCGCGCCTTTTCGTCCTCGGCCACGATGCGCAGCACCGTCATCATCTCGTCGCGCAGGCATTGCAGCGGGTCGGTGACTTCGCGCTGCTCCAGCACCTGCATCGCTTCTTCGATCGGAAACTTGCCGCGGTCCATCATCGCGTTGAACAAGGCGCCCTTGTCCAGGAAATGCCAATAGATCGCACCGCGCGTCACGCCCGCCGCGCTTGCTATATGCTGCAACGTTGTCCTTGAAACGCCTTGTTTCGCGAACAATATTTCCGCTGCGTCTAGAATACTGTCGCGGGTCGCGGCCGCTTCTTCCTTGGTACGACGGGCCATCTTTGAACGCCTATTCCAAAAATCGGATGACAAAACAATTTACATACAATCGTGATAGTATATAAAACTGACTGCAAAATCCAGCGATGATATCGCTCTCACGGGAGAAGTTGTTGTTGTGAGAGTGCGTCATCCTGTTTCATTAACTAGAAGGAAGCATGTAATGCGCTCTGCCAACTCCTCTTCCCTGTCCATGACCCGGGTTGCCGCCGCTACCCTGGCGGCCCTGGTGCTGCTGTCCGCCTGCGGCAAGAAAGACGCAGCCGCCCCTGGCGCCGGGGGCCCCGGCGGCCAGATGCCGGCCCCGGAAGTCGGCGTCATCACCACCAAATTCGAACCGGTCGCCCTGCAGACCGAATTGCCGGCGCGCGCCGAGCCGGTCCGCACCGCCCAGGTGCGCGCTCGCGTCAACGGCGTCGTCCTGAAGCGCCTGTTCACCGAGGGAAGCGAAGTCAAGCAAGGCCAGTCGCTGTTCCAGATCGATCCGGCGCCTTACCAGGCCCAGCTTAACAGCAGCCAGGCGGCGCTGGCGCGCGCCCAGGCCACCCTGAACCAGGCCAGCGCCCAGGCCAAGCGCTACGCGCCGCTGGCCGAAGCCAAGGCGATCAGCGAACAGGAATACACCAACGCCGTCGCCGCCCAGAAGACGGCCGAGGCCGAAGTGGCGGCCGCCCGGGCCCAGCTGCGCGTCTCGCAGATCAACCTCGGCTATTCCAACGTCTACGCCCCGATCTCCGGCCGCATCGGCCGCGCCCTGGTGACCGAAGGCGCGCTGGTGTCCGCCGCCGAAGCCACCGAAATGGCGCTGATCCAGCAGACCAACCCGATGTACCTGAACATCACCCAGTCGGCCAGCGAGCTGCAGCGCCTGCGCAAGCAGGCCGGCGCCTCGAAGCTTGCATCAAGCCTGCCGGTCACCGTGATGCTGGACGACGGCACCGAAATGCCGGTGCGCGGCAAGCTGCTGTTCTCGGACGTGACCGTGGATCCGAGCACCGGCCAGGTGACCCTGCGCGCCACCGTGCCGAACGCCGACAACGCCCTGCTGCCGGGCCAGTACGTGCGCGTGCGCCTGGCCCAGGCCGAACTGCCGAACGGCATCCTGGTGCCCCAGCAGGCCGTCACCCGCGGCGGCGCTCAGGGCGACACCCTGACCGTCATCGGCGCCGACAACAAGCCGGTCCCGCGCACCGTCAAGATCGCCTCGCAGAACGGCCAGAACTGGGTCGTCACCGAAGGCCTGAAGGAAGGCGAGCGCGTGATGGTCGACGGCTTCCAGAAGCTCCAGATGCTGCCGCCGGGCACCCCGGTCAAGACCGTGCCGTGGACGCCGAAGGCCCAGACGGCCGCCGCGCCGGCCCCGGCAGCCGCGAAGTAAGCAAGAACAGGAACTCCAATGGCACGCTTTTTCATTGACCGCCCTATTTTCGCCTGGGTGATCGCGCTGTTCATCATGGTGATCGGCGGCGTCTCGATCACCCAGCTGCCGATCGCGCAGTATCCGAACGTGGCTCCGCCATCGATCGTGATCAACGCCGCCTACCCGGGCGCCTCCGCACAGACCCTGGAAGACTCGGTCATCTCCGTCATCGAACGCGAGATGAACGGCTCGCCGGGCCTGATCTACATGGAATCGAGCAGCTCCGCCAACGGCAGCGGCTCGATCACCCTGACCTTCGAAACCGGCACCAACCCGGACCTGGCCCAGGTGGACGTGCAGAACCGCCTGTCGCGCGCGGCTCCGCGCCTGCCGCAGGCGGTGAACCAGCAGGGCGTGCGCGTCGACAAGGTGCGCGCGAACTTCCTGCTGTTCACGATCCTGTCGTCGGACGATCCGAAGTGGGACCCGATCGCGCTGGGCGACTACGCCTCGCGCACCGTGCTGCCTGAACTGCAGCGCATCAAGGGCGTCGGTACCGCCCAGCTGTTCGGCACCGAGCGCGCGATGCGCGTCTGGATCGACCCGGCCAAGCTGGTGGGCTTCCGCCTGTCCCCGGCCGACGTCAACAACGCGATCCGCAGCCAGAACGCCCAGGTGGCCTCGGGCACCATCGGCGAACTGCCGCTGGCCGCCGGCCAGGAAATCAACGCGACCGTGGTCGTGACCGGCCAGCTCTCGACCGTCGAACAGTTCGGCAACATCGTGCTGCGCGCGAATCCGGACGGTTCCACCGTGCGCCTGAAGGACGTGGCGCGCATCGAGATCGGCGGCCAGGGCTACGCCACCTCGGCGCGCCTGAACGGCAAGCCGTCGACCGGTATCGGTATCCAGCTGGCGCCGTCCGGCAACGCGCTCGAAACCGCGAAGCTGATCAAGGCGCGCATGGAAGAACTGTCGAAGTTCTTCCCGGCCGGGATGAAGTACGCGATCCCGTTCGACAGCTCCAAGTTCATCGACATCTCGATCGAGCAGGTGGTGCATACCCTGATCGAAGCGATCGTGCTGGTGTTCCTGGTGATGTACCTGTTCCTGCAGAACATCCGCTACACCCTGATCCCGACCATCGTGGTGCCGGTCGCCCTGCTCGGCTCCCTGGCTACCCTGCTGGCGCTGGGCTTCTCGATCAACGTGCTGACCATGTTCGGCATGGTGCTGGTGATCGGTATCGTGGTCGACGACGCCATCGTGGTGGTCGAGAACGTCGAGCGCATCATGAGCGAGGAAGGCTTGCCGCCGCTGCAGGCCACCCGCAAGGCGATGGGCCAGATCTCCGGCGCGATCATCGGCGTGACCGTGGTGCTGATGTCGGTGTTCGTGCCGCTGGCCTTCTTCGGCGGCGCGGTCGGCAACATCTACCGCCAGTTCGCGGCCGTCATGGTGTCCTCGATCGCCTTCTCGGCCTTCCTGGCGCTGACCCTGACCCCGGCGCTGTGCGCCCACCTGCTCAAGCCGGTGGAAGCAGGCCACCACCACGAGAAGAAAGGCTTCTTCGGCTGGTTCAACCGCAAGTTCACGGCCACCGCCAAGAACTACGAGAGCTGGGTCGCGCGCCTGCTGCGCGGCACCGGCCGCGCGATGCTGGTGTTCGTGGTCGTGACCGGCGTGGTCGCCCTGCTGTTCACGCGCATGCCGAATTCCTTCCTGCCGAACGAAGACCAGGGCTACGTGATCGCCAACATCCAGCTGCCGCCGGGCGCGACCCAGGAGCGCACCAGCGAGGTGATGCGCCAGGCCGAAGCCTTCATCATGAAGCAGCCGGAAGTCGCGAACATGGTCAGCGTGCTGGGCTTCTCGTTCTCGGGCTCCGGCCAGAACATGGCGCTGGCCTTCATTCCGCTCAAGGACTGGAGCGAGCGCAAAGGCGACGGTTCGAGCGCGCAGGCGCTGGCCGGCCGCATCATGGGCGGGCTGTCGGGCGTGCGCGACGCCTTCATCTTCGCGCTGTCGCCGCCGCCGATCCCGGAACTGGGCCGCGGCACCGGCTTCACCTTCCGCCTGCAGGACCGCGGCGGCAACGGCCACAACGCCCTGCTGGCGGCGCGTAACCAGCTGCTGGGCATGGCGGCGCAGAGCAAGATCCTGGCCGGCGTGCGTCCGGAAGGCCTGGAAGACGCGCCGCAGGTGATGCTCGACATCGACCGCGACAAGGCGCAGGCCCTGGGCGTGACCTTCGATGCGATCAATACCGCGATCTCGACCTCGCTCGGCTCGGCCTACGTGAACGACTTCCCGAACGCCGGCCGCCTGCAGCGTGTCGTGGTGCAGGCCGAGGCCAGCGCCCGCATGCAGCCGGACGACCTGCTGCGCCTGAACGCGATGAACGTGCAGGGCCAGCCGGTGCCGCTGTCGTCCTTCGCCACCACGCGCTGGATCACCGGTCCGATGCAGACCATCCGCTACAACGGCTATCCGGCGATGAGCATCGCGGGCGACGCCAAGCCGGGCTATTCGACCGGCGACGCGATGGCCGAGATGGAACGCCTCGCGGGCCAGCTGCCGTCCGGCTTCGCCTTCGAATGGACTGGCCAGTCGCGTGAAGAGAAGCTGTCCGGTTCGACCATGGGCATCCTGATGGCCTTCTCGATGCTGGCGATCTTCCTGGCGCTGGCGGCGCTGTACGAGAGCTGGTCGATTCCGGTCTCGGTGCTGCTGGTGGTGCCGCTGGGCGTGCTCGGCGCGATCCTGGCGGCGATGCTGCGCGGTTATCCGAACGACGTGTACTTCAAGATCGGCCTGGTGACCATCATCGGCCTGGCGGCGAAGAACGCGGTCCTGATCATCGAATTCGCGAAGGACCTGCAGGCGCAGGGCAAGTCACCGATGGAAGCGGCGATCCAGGCGGCGCACCTGCGCTTCCGTCCGATCATCATGACCTCGCTGGCTTTCATCCTGGGCGTGCTGCCGCTGGTGATCGCCGGTGGCGCGGGTTCGGCATCGCAGCGTGCGATCGGTACCGGCGTCATGGGCGGCATGATCACCGCGACGACCCTGGGCGTGCTCTTCGTTCCTGTATTCTTCGTCGTGATCCGCAAGTTCTTCAAGGGCAGCGAGCGCCAGCGCAAGAAGTACGCGCATGAAGAAGAAACCGTCGTCGTGGACAAGAAAATATGATCAAACACATCAAACTCATCGTGACTCCGCTGGCGCTGGCTATGGCGCTGGCAGGCTGCATGTCGCTGGCGCCCAAGTACGAGCGTCCGGCGGCGCCGGTGGCGGGCAGCTTCCCTGGCGTGCCGCGTGCGGCCACCGCACCGGCCAACGCGGCCGCCACGGAAGCGGCAGCCAACATGGAATGGCAGCGCTTCTTCGCCGACGCGCGCCTGCGCCAGCTGATCGAGCTGTCGCTGGCCAACAACCGCGACCTGCGCATCGCCATCGCCAACATCGAGCAGGCGCGCTCGCAGTACCGCATCCAGCGTGCGGACCGTCTGCCGACGGTGGGCGCCGCCATCACAGGCCAGCGCCAGACCACCGGCGAAGACGAACCGATCAACAGCGTCTACCAGGCCGGCTTCACGGTCTCCAGCTTCGAGCTCGACCTGTTCGGCCGCGTGCGCAACCTGTCGGATGCGGCGCTGGCGCAGTACCTCGCCACCGAGGAAGCGCGCAAGACCACGCAGATCAGCCTGGTCGCTTCGGTCGCCAACGCCTACCTGCAGCTGCTGGCGGACGAGGAATTGCTGTCCCTCGCCCAGCGCACCGTGCAGACCCGCGAGGAGTCGGACAAGCTGACCCAGCTGCGCTTCGAGAACGGCGTCGTGTCGCGCCTCGAGCTGCAGCAATCGCGCTCGCTGGTCGAGACCGCGCGCACCACCTTGGCGCAAGCCCAGCGCCAGCGCGCGCAGGACATCAACCTGCTGACCCTGCTGGTCGGCCAGCCGCTGCCTGAGCTGCAGCCGGGCGCGGTCACCCTCGCGGCGACCGAGCTGCCGGACCTGCCGGCCGGGCTGCCGTCCGACCTGCTGGCCAGCCGCCCGGACATCCGCGCGGCCGAGCAGCAGCTGATCGCCGCCAATGCCAACATCGGCGCGGCGCGCGCCAACTTCTTCCCGCGCATTTCGCTGACGGGCAGCGTGGGCAGCGCCAGCACCGAGCTGTCGGGGCTGTTCAAGAGCGGATCGTATGGCTGGACCTTTGCGCCGCAAGCGGTCCTGCCGATCTTCGACTACGGCCGCAACACCGCGGTGCTGGGTTCTGCCCGTGCGCAGCGCGATGTCGCGGTGGCCCAGTACGAGCGCTCGATCCAGACGGCCTTCCGCGAAGTGGCGGATGCGCTGGCGGGACAGGCGACCTTCAGCGAGCAGCTGCGCGCCCAGCGTGCCGTGGCCGAGGCGGAAAGCGAGCGCTTCAACCTGTCGGACCTGCGTTACCGGAATGGGGCGGCGAGCTACCTGGATCTGCTGGATGCGCAGCGTTCGCTGTTCCAGGCGCAGCAGCTGGCGATTCAGGCGAACCTGCAGCGTTTGCAGAATCAGGTCACCCTGTACCGCGTGCTGGGCGGGGGATGGACGGAGCCTGCGGCGCCGGTCGCGGCGCGCTGAGCGACTTTATCGGAACGGGCCTTCGGGCCCGTTTTTTATTGCAGTGGTGTGCGCGAAGCTTGGGTTCCGCAACTCGCGTACGCCCTTGCCCAGCCGCTTGCGCAACAAGGACCGCAGCGTCGCCCCATCCTTATACCCGACCTGCTCCGCAATCCGCTCCACCGAAGAATCGCTCGTTCTGAGCAAATGCACCGCCCGCTCGATCCGCAGATCCTGCACATGCTCGACAGGCGTCTTCCCCAAGGTATCCGCCATCCTTCGCGCTAGGGTACGCTTGCTGGTCGCCAGCGCCCCCGCCGCCGCCTCCAGGCTGAAACGCTTCGCCAGATGCTCCCGTGCCCACCGGTCGAAGCCGGCAACGAGCGGATCGTGGTGCAGCAGATGATCCGAGATCACATACGCACTCTGGCTCGGCCGCGCATCGACGATCAGGTAGCGCGCTACCAATGCCGCCAGCTCGGGACTGGACTGCCGGATCAACCACAGCGCCAGGTCCAGGTGCCCCAGCGCCGCGCCCGCGGTGACGAACTGCCCCGACTGCACCACCATGCGCCGCGCGTCCAAACCCACATGCGGATGGCGTTCGCGGAACATCGGCGTCAGCCACCAGGTGCAGGTCGCCTCATGCCCGTCCAGCAGCCCCGTCTCCGCCAGCACGAAGGCGCCGATGCAGGGCGCCGCGATGCGCACGCCCTGCTCCGCCCAGCGCCGCAGCGCCAGGCCCGCGTCGCGGACTTCCTCGCTCGCCAGCGCTTGCGCCAAAGGCTCCGGCATCTTGTACCCGATCGCCGGTACGATCACCAGGTCCGGCACGCCGCAGCTCTCCACCGGCACCACCGGCACGCCCAGCCCCTGCGCGCTGCGCACCTCGGCGCGCACACCGGCCAGCGTGAGTTCGAAGGGCGCGTGCGGCCCGGCCAGTTCGCCGGCAGTGCGGAATGCATCGAGCACCGTGGCCAATCCGGTGTCAAATACGGCATTCAGGGCGAGGACGACGATGCGCATGGCAAATTCGGTATCGATATAGTCAATTCTGCCAGTTTCTCATTGCCACCCGCCGCTGTACAGTGACGCTTGCTTCGAATAAGGAGAAACACCATGTTCCAGAAAACCCTGGTCGCCGGATGGGGCGACATGGACTTCAATGCCCACATGCGCAATACCGCCTACCTCGACAAGTCGGCCGACGTGCGCATGATGTATTTCGCCGAGCACGGCTTTCCGATGAGCGAGTTCATGCGCCTGCAGCTGGGGCCGGTGGTGATGCGCGACCAGATCGAGTACTTTCGCGAATGCCGCCTGCTCGACGAGATCACGGTCACCTTCGAGATGGCGGGGCTGTCGGAGGACGCCAGCCGCATGAACCTGCGGAACACCTTTTACCGCGAGGGCGTGCTGCGCGCGCGCGTGACCTCGCTGGGCGGTTGGTTCGACCTGCGCCAGCGCAAGCTGACCGTCCCGCCCCCCGAGCTTGCCGACCTGCTGCGCAGCCTGGCGCGCACCGAGGATTTCGCCGGCCTGCCGGGGAGCGCGCGCTGATCCGGCGTGTTGAAGCGCGGAATTGATTGCGCGCGGACGCGGGCCGGGAACGATTTGGCTACACTGGACGCATCGACCGCTTGATGCGCCTTGGGCGCTTGCCGGCCATGCGACAATTCTTGCACACACACTGGAAGCTGATTGCGATCCTGCTTGCCATCGTGCTGGCGCTGATCACGGCGGAAATCGATTCCGCCCCCGCCGCGCCGCCGCTGACGGCGCGCCTGCGCGCCCACGTGGAAGCGACGTCCACCACGGCGCCTGATGCTTCCGGACGCTATATCGAGACCACGCTCAAGCGCTTCGGCTACGCGCCTGTGCGCGTACGCCAGGCGCGCGATATCGAAGTGTCGATTGCGAACCTGGCGCCGGGCGCACGGCCCGAACGCGTCTTCATCGTCGGCGACCGCGGCGGCGGCACGGCGGCAGTGCTGGAGCTGGCGCGCATCCTGAAGACCATGCAGCCCAGCCGCGGCACCGAGATCCGCTTCGTATTCTTCGCCGATCAGGCGCCCGTGGAGAGTGCGGATGGGCTGCCGGAGGCAGGCAGCTTCATCGCCTTCGCCGGCACCATGGAGGCGTCGGCGCGGGTGCGCCAGGCGCTGGACGCCTTCAGGGAACAGACGGAAACGCTGGATCACGGCCTGGCGGCGCCGGCCCATGTGATGGGCGTGACCCTGTCGGACCATCGCAGCCGCGAGCGTCCCGGCTCCCCTGCCCTGTTGATCACCGAGACCGGCTTCCTGGACTACCCCTACCATCGCACTTCGGAGAAAGTGGACGTGGACGGCATGGCGCGCGTGGTCAGCGGCCTGGCGCGCACCATCACCGCGCTCGCCGGCGCGGTACGCATCTAGCAGCTCACTCGGCCAGGAACATCTCCTGCAGGTCGTTCAGGAAGCGCTGGCCCAGTTCGGTCGGGCGGATCAGCTTGTGGTCGCGGTAGAGCAGGCCCTTGGCCTCGGCCTCGTTCAGGGCTTTGCCGATGGTGCTGATGCTCATGCCGGTGCGCTCGCCGAACAGGTTCGGATCGAAGCCGTCGACCAGGCGCAGCGCGTTGAGCATGAATTCGAAACCCATGTCGGCGCGGCCGATCTCGCGCTCTTCCTGCACCGGGTTGCCGCGCCTGGCCGCCTCGATGAAGGAGGCCGGCTGCTTGAAGCGCGCCTGGCGCAGGATGCGGTGCGGGAAGGAGATCTTCGAATGCGCACCGGCGCCGATGCCGAGGTAGTCGCCGAACTGCCAATAGTTCAGGTTGTGGCGCGCGCGGCGGCCCTTCTGTGCGTAGGCCGATACTTCGTAGTGTTCGTAACCCGCTGCGGCGGTCACCTCCGCGATCATGTCCTGCATGTCGGCGCTGGTGTCGTCGTCCGGCAGCTGCGGCGGATACTTGGCGAACACGGTGTTCGGTTCCATCGTCAGGTGGTACAGCGACAGGTGCGGCGGCTCGAAGGACAGCGCGGTCTCCAGGTCGTGGCGGGCTTCGTCCAGCGACTGCGAGGGCAGCGCGTACATCAGGTCGAGGTTGAAATTGTCGAAGGTGGATTTCGCGATCTCGACCGCGCGGAGAGCCTCGTCGCCGTCGTGGATGCGGCCCAGTGCCTTGAGGTGGGCCGGGTTGAAGCTCTGGATGCCGATCGACAGGCGGTTGACGCCGCTGCTGCGATAGGCCTTGAAGCGCTCGGATTCGAAGGTGCCGGGATTGGCTTCCATCGTGATCTCGGCGTCGAGCTCCAGCGGCAGCAGGGTGCGCACCATGGCCAGCAGCTGGTCCAGGGCTTGCGCCGACATCAGGCTGGGCGTACCGCCGCCGATGAACACCGTGTGGATCTTGCGGCCCCAGATCAGGGGCAGCGACTGCTCCAGGTCCAGGCGCACGGCGTCCAGGTATTCCTGCTCGGGCACCTCGCCCTTGGCCTCGTGCGAATTGAAATCGCAGTAGGGGCACTTGCGCACGCACCAGGGCCAGTGGATGTAGAGCGACAGCGGCGGCAGCGCGGTCAGGTTCAGCGCGCCCGGCTGCAGGTATTGCAGCGCGGCGGTGGCGGGATTACGGGGCTCGCTCGGCGCTGGGCCAGCGACTTTAATGGGGATCATTTCAGTTTCTCGACGAGCGCACGCAGGGCCTGGCCGCGGTGCGACATGGCGTTTTTCCGGGCCGGGTCCAGTTCGGCGGTGGTTTGTCCAAGCGACGGGATCAGGAAGTGCGGATCGTAGCCGAAGCCGTTGGCGCCGCGCGGCTGGTCGATGATTTCCCCGTTCCAGCGGCCGTCGGCGATCACCGGCTGCGGGTCGTCCGCGTGGCGCACGTAGACCAGCACGCAGTAGTAATAGGCCGACTTGTCGGCCTGAAGGGCCAGGTCGGCCACCAGCTTCTCATTGTTGCGGGCGTCGGATTTCGGTTCGCCCGCATAGCGCGCCGAATAGACGCCCGGTGCGCCGCCCAGGGCGTTCACGCACACGCCCGAATCGTCGGCCAGCGCCGGCAGGCCGGTCAGGCGCGCGGCGTGACGGGCTTTGGCCAGCGCGTTTTCGACGAAGGTGCCGAACGGCTCTTCCGCTTCCGGTACATTGAATTCGCCTTGCGGGTGCAGTTCGAAACCGATGGGTTCGAGGAGCTGGGCGAATTCCTTCAGCTTGCCGGCGTTGTTGGAGGCGAGGATCAGGCGTTGGGTCATGGTGTGTGTGGGAGTGGGTTCTGCGGAGGGGGGATATTTTACTGCTTTGGGGTGATGCGTGCTGTAGTTGCGGCGGTGCGAACTTGGGTCCCGGCCTTCGCCGGGACGACGGTCTTAGAGCTTGCCACTTCGACCAGCACGTCGTTCCGGCGAAGGCCGGAACCTAAGTTTGCTTGCTAAATCGCCAACCCCAGCGCCTGCCGCTGCAGCTTCACGAGATCCGTAATCCCCAGCTGCGCCAGGTCCAGCAAGCGATTCATCCCGGCCCGATCAAACGCCGCCCCTTCAGCCGTGCCCTGCACCTCGATAAAGTGCCCCGCCTCGGTCATCACCACATTCATATCGGTATCGCAATCCGAATCCTCGACATAATCCAGGTCCAGCACCGGCGTGCCGCGATACACGCCCACCGAGATCGCCGCCACGAAGTGCCGCACCGGCACCGCGGCCACGACGCCCCGGCCCACCAGCGCGTTGAAGGCGTCATACGCCGCCACCATCGCGCCGGTAATCGACGCCGTGCGCGTGCCGCCATCCGCCTGGATCACGTCGCAGTCCAGGTGCAGGGTGCGTTCGCCAAACGCTTCCAGGTCGAACGCCGCCCGCAGCGAACGCCCGATCAAACGCTGGATCTCCTGCGTGCGGCCGGTCTGCTTGCCGCGCGCGGCCTCGCGGTCCATGCGGGTGTGGGTCGAGCGCGGCAGCATGCCGTATTCGGCCGTCAGCCAGCCCTGCCCCTTCCCTTTCAGGAAAGGCGGCACCTTATCTTCGATGCTGGCGGTGCAGATCACCTTGGTGTCGCCGCATTCGATCAGGACCGAACCCTCGGCATGCTTGGTGTACTGGCGCGTGATGCGGATCGGACGCAGCTGGTCGACCGCGCGCCCGCTCGGGCGGTGTTCAAATGTCATGTCTTGGTTTCCTATTTATTTCTTATTTGAGTAACTGGGAAGACTTCTCGATCGCCTCGCGAATCTCGGCGATCGCCTTTTCGATCTCGTCCTCGTCGAACGCGTCGGTCTCGGAAGGCGCCGGCTGGCCGGCGGTGATCGTCGAGCTGACTTCGTCCTCGGGCAGCATCTGGGTAGAGATGATGTTCTTCATGTCGGCGCCCGGCACATCAGCCCCTTGCCACATGATACCGAGCGCCGTGGTGTTGTCGGCGCGCGCGCCGCCGATCGCGGTCGCCATCGACACCATGTCCGGAATCGCCTGGACGATGGTGGAGGTCGAGAGCCGGTGCAGGATCTCGCTGTCGGGCAGCATGCCCCACAGGCCGTCGGAACACAGCAGCAGCACGTCGCCCGGTTCCAGGCTGGCCTGGCGCGACAGTTCCACCTTGGGCGTGCCGGACGCGCCCAGGCAGTTGTACAGCTTGTTGCGGTCCGGGTGCGTGTTGCGTTCCGATTCCAGGGCCTTGCCCTTCTCGATCAGGTATTCCAGGTGCGAGTGGTCGCGCGTGCGCGCCAGGATCTGGTTGCGGCGCAGCCAGTACAGACGCGAATCGCCGCAGTGCGCCCACATCGCGCAATTGTGCTGCACCAGGCAAGCGACCACCGTGGTGCGCGGGGTGTCGGGCAGCTGGTGCCTGGCCGCGTAATCGAGGATGTCGCGGTGCGCCTGCTGCAAGGCCTCTTCCAGGAAGCGCTCGGGCTTCTTCACATACGGCTTGGCCTGCATGCGGAACATCATCGAGATGGTCTGCAAGGCGATGGTGGCGGCGATCTCCCCGCGCAGGTGGCCGCCCATGCCGTCGGCCAGCACCAGCAGCAGCGCGTCGCGCGTGAAGCTGTAGCCCATGCGGTCCTGGTTGACCTTGCGCCCGCCGATGTGGCTTTGCTGGTAGACGGAAAACTGCATGACGGCTCCTTAGCTCCCTGCTTTGCGGCCGAAACCGAGCCGGCCGGCCAGCCCGCGCCAGCCGGATGGGCGCTCTTCTTCGGCGGATTCCGGCTCGGGAACCGGCACCGCAGGCGCGGCCTGCAGCATCTTCTGGATCGCGAACACGCTTTGCGGGCGCGCCAGCGGATCGAGCGCCAGGCAGGACCGCACCATGGCCACCAGCTCGCGCGAATAGCGCAATTCCAATGCATCCAGTTGTCCCGGCAGCTTGTCCTCCAGCCTGCGCGCGTCCACCGCCTGCGGCGTGGTGCAGGCCATGCACGCGAACATGGCCGCGCCGATGCTGTAGATGTCGGTCCACGGGCCCAGGGCCGTGCCCTTGGCGCTCAGCTCCGGCGCGGCGAAGCCCGGCGTGTACATCGGCGCCAGCATGGGCGCGTCGATGTTGATGGTCTGGCGCGCGGCGCCGAAGTCCAGCAGCAGGGGCGAACCGTCGGTGCGCAGGTAGATGTTGGCCGGCTTGAGGTCCAGGTGCAGCAGCTTGTTGGCGTGGACTTCGCGCAGGCCGCC
The DNA here is from genome assembly GCF_018119385.1 of Massilia sp. AB1. Lineage (NCBI taxonomy): Bacteria > Pseudomonadati > Pseudomonadota > Betaproteobacteria > Burkholderiales > Oxalobacteraceae > Massilia > Massilia sp. AB1. The sequence goes on from NZ_JAGKSG010000012.1 coordinate 98,626, forward strand.
GCAGACGCCGTTGAATACCTGGCGCACGAACTGCTCTCCCAGGCGGCTTCCGCGCTGGGCCGCGCGCGCGATATGGTCTTGCAGGGTGTGGCCGGATTCGTAGGCCATCACCATGTAGACCGTTTCGTTCGCGCGGAAGAAATTCACTACCCGCACCACGTTGGGGTGGACGATCTTGGCCAGCGCCCTGCCTTCTTCGAAGAAGCATTTCAGGCCGATGCGGAAGATCGGTAAATTCGGCTTTGAAACCACCGGTATGAGCTCGCCCGGTTGGCGCAAAGCCAGCGCGCTGGGGAGGTATTCCTTGATGGCGACCGCGTTGCCCTCGGCGTCATATGCCAGATAAACAATACTGAACCCACCGGACGCAATTTTCTTTACAATGCGGTATCCGGCAATTTCCAGGCCATCGGGCAGGGGTGCGTTATTCTGAGTGGCCATCCAAGTGGGTTTCCTTGCTAAACAGGACGATTGTGTGGATAAATATCGGCTTTGTAAAGAATAAGAGCGTCCGAGAAAGCCCTCAGGGCAAGGCGCATCGTCGAAGACAGTACATCAGTACGGCGAGACGATGCAACGCCGCCATGAGGGTTTTATCGGGCGCTCTATAAAAACCGGGGATCCCTTTGAGCATTTCAAGCATGACTGGCTATGCGGTCGCCACCAGCGAAGGCGCTGCCGGCACCCTCACGATCGAGATCAAGAGCGTCAACTCGCGCTTCCTCGATCTTCAGTTCCGCATCAACGACGAGCTGCGCGCGCTGGAACCCGACCTGCGTTCGGCCATCATGGCCGCCATCACCCGCGGCAAGGTGGAAGTGCGCCTCTCCTTCGGCCGCAAGGCCAGCGGCGGTTCGCAAGCCCTCAACCAGGAGCTGCTGAACGACCTCGCCCGCCTGCAGGCCGAAGTCACGCGCCACTTCGCGTCCGCGTCCCAGATGAGCGTCGCGGAACTGCTGCGCTGGCCGGGCGTGATCGAGGAATCGACCATCGGCCAGGAATCGCTCCAGGCCGACGTCGCGGCCCTCACCAAGACCACCATCGAAGCTTTCGTGGAAAGCCGCAAGCGCGAAGGCGCGGCGCTGGAAGCCATGCTGCAGTCGCGCATCGATTCGATGGAAGCCATCGTCAAGCGCATCACCCCGCTCATCCCCCAGGTGATTGCGCAATTCCAGCAAAAGGCCATCGAGCGCATGCAGGACGCGCTGGGCCTGGCCGGCCATGGCAACGGGACGACCCTGACGCGCCAGGAAGTGCTGGAGCGCATCCGCCAGGAAGTGACCCTGTACGGCATCCGCATCGACGTGTCGGAAGAGCTGTCGCGCCTGTCGGCCCACCTGAACGAAACCCGTCACATCCTGAAGAAAGGCGGCCAGGTCGGCAAGCGCCTCGACTTCATGATGCAGGAACTGAACCGCGAAGCGAACACGCTCGGCGCCAAGGCCTCGGTCAAGGAACTGGCCGATGCCTCGATGGAGCTCAAGCTGCTGATCGAGCAGATGCGCGAGCAGGTGCAGAACCTCGAGTAATCAACGCTTCGCTGGACGCGTGGACGGGGGACCCGTCCACCCTACGGGTACGATCACGTAGGGTGGACGGGTTTCCCGTCCACGCGTTCAACGTTAACATCAGTAATCGCAAAAAACAGAAGGAAACAACCATGATCCCAACCGCCTTCTCCGGCAGCCTGTTCATCGTCGCGGCCCCGTCGGGCGCCGGCAAGTCGACCCTGGTCAATGCGCTGCTGGCGCAGGAACCGGGCATCAAGCTGTCGATCTCGACCACCACCCGCCCGCCCCGCCCGGGCGAGCAGGACGGCCGCGAATACTACTTCACCACCGCCGACGACTTCGTCAACCGCGCCGAGCGCGGCGAATTCCTGGAATGGGCCGAAGTGCACGGCAATTACTACGGCACCAGCCGCCTGACCGTGGAACAGGAAATGAAGACCGGCACCGACATCCTGCTGGAAATCGACTGGCAGGGCGCCCGCCAGGTCAAGAAGCAGTTCCCGGCCGCGGCCGGCATCTTCATCCTGCCGCCGTCGATCGAAGCCCTGGAGGAGCGCCTGCACAAGCGCGGGACCGACGAGCCCCACATCATCACCCGCCGCCTGCTGGCTGCCGGGGGTGAGATGGCTCACGCTCCGGAGTTCGAATATGCTATCATCAACGAAGAGTTCAACGTCGCCCTCGCAGAACTGCAGGCGATTGTCAAAGCGACACGTTGCCGTTTCGCCCAGCAGGCGGCCCGCAACGCTACGCTGTTTGCCCAGCTGGGAATCCACGCGCAACAACCACAACCGTAAGCGGCCCGCCCGCGCGGTTTGCTATTTAGATTGCTATTAGGAGCACAACATGGCCCGTATCACCATCGAAGACTGCCTCAAGAACGTCCCGAACCGCTTCCAGCTGACCCTGGCTGCTACCTACCGCGCTCGTCAGTTGCTGCAGGGCCACACCCCGAAGGTCGAAGCCAAGGACAAGCCGACCGTCGTTGCTCTGCGTGAAATCGCTGCAGGCAAAGTCGGCCTGGAAATGCTGAAAAAGGTGCCGATGTAAGAGCAGGCATTGCCTGGATGCGTCATCCCGTTAATCTGTTATTCTGTAATTTCAACTGCGGTTTGACGACATAGCGTATGAATTTGCCTTATCCGGATTCGACTCATCCAGGCAACACCGGCGGCCGGGCCAAGCGCCAGGATAGCCGCCCGCAGGACCCGATCGAGGCCCCCGCTCCCGGCGTGGCCTCCGTCACGCAGCTGATCAACAAGCTGTCCGACTACCTCACCCCCGCTGAACTCAAGAAGGTCAAGGAAGCCTACCGCTTCTCGGACGAGATGCATCTCGGGCAGGTGCGCAAGTCGGGCGAGCCCTATATTTCCCATCCGATCGCCGTCGCCGAGATCTGCGCCGAGTGGAAGCTCGACGCCCAGGCCATCATGGCCGCCCTCCTCCACGACGTGATCGAAGACCAGGACGTCAAGAAGGACGACCTCGTGGAGCGCTTCGGCGCCCAGGTCGCGAACCTCGTCGACGGCCTGTCGAAACTGGAAAAGATCGAGTTCCAGAGCCAGGTCGAGGCGCAGGCGGAAAACTTCCGCAAGATGCTGCTGGCCATGGCTTCCGACGTGCGCGTGATCCTGATCAAGCTCGCCGACCGCCTGCACAATATGCGCACCCTCGGCGTGATGATCCCGGCCAAGAAGCGCCGCATCGCCAGCGAGACCATGGAAGTCTACGTGCCGATCGCGCACCGCCTCGGCCTGAACAACATCTACCGCGAGCTGCAGGACCTGTCCTTCTCGCACCTGTACCCGCTGCGCTACCAGACCCTGTCGAAGGCGATCAAGGCCGCGCGCGGCAACCGCCGCGAAGTGGTCAAGAAGATCCTCGAGGCGGTCAAGAACCAGCTGGCCACGGCCGGCATCCAGGCCGAAGTCTACGGCCGCGAAAAGACCCTGTACGGCATCTATAAAAAGATGCGCAACAAGCACCTGTCCTTCTCGCAGGTGCTGGACGTGTACGGCTTCCGCGTGGTGGTCGACACCGTGCCCAACTGTTACGTGGCCCTCGGCACCCTGCACGCGCTGTACAAGCCGATGCCGGGCAAGTTCAAGGACTACATCGCGATCCGCAAGATCAACGGGTATCAGTCACTTCATACCACCCTGATCGGCCCCTACGGCACCCCGGTCGAATTCCAGATCCGCACCCAGGAAATGCACCGCACCGCGGAAAGCGGCGTGGCGGCGCACTGGCTGTACAAGACCGGCGACTCGAACATGTCCGACCTGCAGCAGCGTACCCATGCGTGGCTGCAGTCGCTGCTCGACATCCAGCAGCAGACCGGCGACTCGGCCGAGTTCCTGGAACACGTCAAGGTCGACCTGTTCCCCGATTCGGTCTACGTGTTCACGCCCAAGTCGAAGATCATCGCCCTGCCGCGCGGCGCCACGGCGCTCGACTTCGCCTACTCGATCCATACCGGCATCGGCGACCACACCGTCTCGGTCAAGATCAACAACGAAGAACAGCACCTGCGCACCGAGCTGCACAACGGCGACATCGTCGAGATCGTCACCGATCCGGAATCGCGCCCGAGCCCTACCTGGCTCAGTTTCGTCCGCACCGGCAAGGCGCGTTCGGCGATCCGCCATTACCTGCGCACGGTCAACGTCAACGAATCGGTGGAGCTGGGCCAGGAATTGCTGGCCGGCGCCCTGGCGCTGCGCAACATCCGCCCCGAGCTGGCCCCGGCCACCGTGGAAAAACTGCTGGCCGAATCCTCGGCCAAGTCGATGGACGAGCTGTACGCCGACATCGGCATCGGCAAGCGCATGGCGGCGCTGGTGGCGCGCCATATCTTCGGCCTGATGGAAGGCGATCCGGACCTGATGCCGACCAGCCAGCCGGCGCCGGCCAGCGACATCGACCCGGTCACGATCTATGGCAGCGAAGGCGTGGCGGTGCAGCTGGCGCCGTGCTGCCTGCCGATCCCGGGCGACCAGATCATCGGCCAGCTGCGCCGCGACCAGGGCCTGATCGTGCACACCTGCGAATGCCTGCCGGCCAAGCGGGTGCGCGCCAAGGAGCCGGACCGCTGGATCGCCGTGCAGTGGGGCGAGGAGCTGAACCGCCGCTTCGACTGCCGCATCCGCCTCCTGATCAACAACGAAAAAGGCATCCTGGCCCGCGTGGCCGCCGAGATCGGCGAATCCGACGCCAACATCACCTATGTGGGCATGGACGAGGATGACGAACACAGCATGACCCAGCTGCGCTTCACGATCCAGGTCAAGGACCGGGTCCACCTGGCGCAGCTGATCCGCAACCTGCGCAGGGTGGCCGGCGTGAACCGCGTCGAACGCGAGCGCTCCTGACCCCTTCCCGTCCTTCGCTTGATGAATCAACCGCCCCCACCGCCCAGCGAGGCCATCCAGGCATTGACGGAAGAAGCGCTGCAGGCCGCGCTGCGCGAATCGGAAGCGGGGCAGCTGGAACAGGCAGGCGCGCTGTACCGCGCCGTCCTCGAACTCCAGCCCTCCCACGCGGGCGCGCACTTCGGACTCGGATGGCTGGAACTGCAGGAGGGACGGCTGCACGATGCGATCCCGCACTTCGCCAATGCGGTGCAGCACGCCCCCGATGAAGAGCGCTACTGGATCGGCTACATCGACGTGCTGATGGAAGCGCGCCAGTTCGCCACCGCGCGCGAACTGATCGACCTGGGCCGGCGCCACGGCCTGCAGGACGCGGCGCTCGACGCCTTCGAACAGCAGCTGGCCAGCTCCAGCAAGCCGCAGCAGCAGGAGATCGACGCCGCCGCCGAGCTGTATGCGTGCGGGCGTTTCGACGACGCCGCCCATGCCGCGCGCGACCTCGCCGAACGCTTCCCCCAGCATCCTTTCGGCTGGAAGCTGCTGGGCGCCGTCCTCTACAAGAACCGTGCCGCCGTGCCCGCGCTGGAGGCGATGCGCAAGGCCGTGGCTTACGGCCCTGAGGATGCGGAATCGCTCACCAACCTGGGCATCGTGCTCAAGCGCCTCAGCCTGCTGGGCGAAGCCGAAAGCGTGCTCCGGCGCGCGATCGCGCTGCGGCCGGACAGCGCCCCCGCCTACAACCACCTGTCGGGCGTGGTGATGGAACTGGGCCGCCTGGCCGACGCGCAGACCAATGCGGAAGCCGCCGTGCGCCTGGCCCCGGACTATCTGGACGCCTGGCACTCGCTGGCGCTGGTCCTCGACCGCCGCGGCCGCTCGGACGAAGCACTGGCGGCCTACCGCCGCTTGCTGGAACGCGATCCGGGCAATGCCGATGTGAACACCAACATGCTGTTCTGCATGAGCCATATGGAGAGCGTGACGCCCGCCGAGCTGTTCGAGGAACACCGCCGCTACGGACAGCGGCTCGAAGCACGCGTGCGGCCTGCGCGCGGCTGGGATAATGCGCCCGAGCCGGAACGGCGCCTGCGCATCGGCATCGTGTCGGGCGACTTCCGCCGCCACGCGGTGGCCAGTTTCGTCGAGCCGCTGTTTGCCCGTCTTGCCGGGCGGCCTGGCCTGGCGCTGCATGCGTACTACAACTTCCCCGTCCACGACGACACGACCGCCCGCCTGCGCGGCTACATGGCGCAATGGCGCGACGTGGCCGCACTCGACGATGACGCACTGGACGCGCTGGTCCGCGCCGATGGCATCGACATCCTGATCGACCTGTCCGGCCACACTTCCCACAACCGCCTGCCCATGTTCGCGCGCAAGCCGGCGCCCGTGCAGGCGAGCTGGGTCGGCTACCCGGGCAGCACCGGCCTGGCCGCGATGGACTATTACATCAGCGACCGCTACCTGCTGCCGCCCGGCGAGCTCGACGCCCAGTTCACCGAGAAGCTGGCCCTGCTTCCCATGAAAATGGCGTTTTCCCCCACTACGGAAGCCCCGGACATCACGCCGCTGCCGATGCTGGAGAAAGGCTACCCGACCTTCGCCAGCTTCAACCGGGTCAGCAAGATCACGCGCGAAGTGATTGGCTTGTGGGCCAGGGTATTGCGCGCGGTACCGGATGCGCGAATGCTGATGGGCGGCATGCCCCGGGGCGGCGGCCATGAACACCTGGAGGCCTGGCTGCGGGAGGAAGGCATCGACCTGGAACGGGTCAGCTTCCATCCGCTCGTCGGCATGCGCACTTACCTGGAGATGTACAGCCAGATCGACATCTGCCTCGACACCTTCCCTTATTCCGGCGGCACCACCACCGCCTACGGCCTGTACATGGGCGTGCCGACCCTGACCCTGGCCGGCGCGACCATGCCCGGCCGCCAGACGGCATCCCACCTGGCGGCGAACGGAGCCTCGCAATTCATCGCCCACGACGCCGAGGATTTCGTCGGCAAAGGCGTCGCGGCATGCCGGGATCCGGCCTCGCTCGCGACATTGCGCGCCAGGCTGCGCGGCACGTCCCCGCAATGGTCTCCGGGCGCCGTGGATCGGATCGCCGACTGCGTGGAGTATGCGCTGCGGACGATGTGGAAGCGCTGGTGCGCAGGACTGCCGGCCGCGGCCTTCGAGGTGCCGCTGGAGCTCGCGGCACGGAACGGCCGAGGCCGGCCGGACCAGGGCTAGGACCGGCGGCGGGTCTTCATTGCGCCAGGGCGGCGCGCTGGCGTTCTTCCTGCTCGCGCAGTTCCGGCGTCATGTTGTCGCCGAAATCCTCCATCTCGAAGAGCTGGCGAATCTCGATCTCGGCCTCGCCGCCTTCCATCGGCATCGGGACTTTCTTGACCCACTCGATGGCTTCCTCGCGCGAGGCCACGCGCCAGATCCAGAAGCCGGCGACCAGCTGTTTCGTTTCCGGGAAAGGACCGTTCTCCACCTGCACGCCGCCGTCTTTCGAGAAGCGCACCCGGGCGCCGCGCGAGGACGGGTGCAGGCCTTCGCCGGAGACCATCACCCCTGCCTTGATCAGTTCGTCATTGAACCGGCCCATCTCGGCCAGCAGCTGCTCGCTGGGCATGTGGCCGGCTTCGCTGTGCTGGTCGGCTTTCAGCAGAATCATGAAACGCATGGTGTCCTCCGATGTGTTGTGGTCGATAAGGGCGGCTGTTTGCTGCCGTGTATCGTACGACGAATGGAGGACAGGGGAATCGACGTGGCCGCGAAAAATTTTTTGTCCACCTCGCCTAAAAACCCGACATCCCGGCCTTCGCCGGGAGTCATTTGCGCCAGTGGCGGGAATGACGGTCTTGAGGTTGGCGGGAGGGGTCAGCAGCCGGTCTGCTCGGGCTTCAGCCCCAGTTCGATAATCCGGTCAAACGCCTCACACGCCCCCGCACACGCCTCGGCAATCTCCTCCTGCGTCCTCACTCCCGTCCTGAGCGCCAGCATGAATTCCCGCCACCTCGCCCCCGGCCCTTCCGCCGCGCCGCGCAGGTAGCGCAGCGGGTGCGGCGCCAGCCGTTCGGCCAGGCGGCCGTACAGCACCGTTCCGCCCAGCTGCGAACCTTCGATGACATAGCACACGCCCCAGCGGTAGGCCGCGCTCGCCTCTTGCGGCCAGGCCCGATCCGCGGCAGGCGAAGCCATCGCCGGCATGCCCGGCTCGGCCAGGTCGCGCTCGATCAGGGCCAGGCGCTCCACCCGCGCCAGCGCCGCCTGCGGCCCGTCCGCGAAGCCAGCGAACCAGCCCTCCAGCGGCCGCAGCCAGTCGCGCACCATGCTCAGGTGCAGCGCATACTCTTCCAGGCCCGCCTGCGCGCCGGACAGGGGCAAGCCGCTGTCCAGGCGCTCGTGGCGCGAGGCCGTGGCGGAGCGCAGCGCGGCCAGAACGTCCGGCGCGCTGGCGCTCTTCGTAAATTGATTCATGCAGCCTTTCAGTCCGCGTGGGGTTCGGGATACTCGACCGACAGGATCTCGAGCTCGTCCACGCCCTGCGGCGTGTGCAGCTGCACCACGTCGCCCTCCCGGGCCTTGGTCAGGGCGCGCGCCACCGGCGACACCCAGCTGATCTTGCCCTTCAGCGGATCGAGCTCGTCGATGCCGACGATGGTGACGGTATGTTCTTCGCCCGCCTTGTTGAGATAGGTAACCGTGGCCCCGAAGAAGACCTGGTCGTTGCCGTAATGAACGCTCGGATCGACCGGGAAGGCCGAGTCCATGCGCTTGGTGAGGAAGCGGATGCGGCGGTCGATCTCGCGCAGGCGGCGCTTGCCGTAGATATAGTCGCCGTTCTCCGAACGGTCGCCGTTCGAGGCTGCCCAGTGCACGATCCTGACCACCTCGGGACGGTCGACATCGATCAGCTGCAGCAGCTCGTCCTTGATGCGCTGGTAGCCGGCGGGCGTGATGTAATTCTTGGCGCCGGCAGGGATCGCCTGCGCCAGGGCCAACGCCTCATCGTCGTCCTCGTTGTCGGACTCTTTCACAAATGCCTTGTTCATGGGCCCTATTGTAGCGGGACCGGCCGCGGAACGCCCTCCGGATGACGTATCATGCGACTCATGAGACGAGCGCCCCCCACCCGCAGCCGCTTGCTCGCGCCCCTGGTCCAGCTGGCGGCGCTGATCCTGCTCGCCGAAGCCTGGACCTGGCAGGTCGGCGGCCGCCTCGCCGCCGCCCTCGCCACCTGGCCGCCGCTGCGCTGGCTGGAAGCGCGCATCCGCACCCTCCCGCCCTGGGCCGCGCTCACCGCCTTCGTGCTGCCCGGCCTGCTGCTGCTGCCGGTCAAGCTGCTGGCCCTGCTCGCCATTGCCCACGGTCACGCCATCGCCGGCGTGACCGGCTTTATCGTCGCCAAGCTGGGCGGCGCGGCCATCGTCGCCCGGATCTACATCCTGACCCTGCCCACCTTGCTCACGGTGGGCTGGTTCGCGCGCTGCCACGGCGGCTTCCTGCGCCTCAAGGACCGCCTGCTGGCCGCCCTGCGCGCGAGCCATGTTTACCGGCACTTGCGCCGCCTGATGAACGCCTGGCGCTACGGCGCCCGCCGCCTGCTGCGCCGCCTGCGCCGCAAAGGGCGCGCGATCCCTAGCAATGCCAGCCACCTGGTGCGCGTGCTGCGCCGCTTCAGCGCCCGCTACCGCAGCCAGTCGCGCAGCCGGCGCGAAAAGAAACCCGAAACCGGATCGCCATGAGTCCCAATCCCTCCCTCGCCGCCGAGATGCAGTCGGCCACGTCCGAGATCTACCTGTTCGACGCCGCCACCCTGGAAGTGGTCGACGCCAACCAGGCCGCCCGCCTGCACCTGGGCTACGACAACGCCACCTTGTGCAAGATGACAGCCTTCCAGCTCGCGCCCTCGCTCGACTGCGGCGCCGTGACCGAGCTGTTGCAGGACCTGAGCGAGGACGTCGGCGCCCAGGTGGGGCTGCGCACGCGGCTGCGGCGCGCGGACGGCAGCAGCTATCCGGTCAAGCTGTGCTTCCTGCGCATCGTGCGCGACGGCCAGCGCCTGCTGCTGGCGATCGGCGAAGACTTGTCCCTGGAACAGGCCGCGACCCTGGCCCTGGAACAGTACCAGGCGCGCTTCAACGCCATCGTCAACCACACCCCGGGCCTGGTCTACCAGTTCATGCTGCACCCGGACGGGCGCACCGACTTCCCCTACCTGAGCGACGGCTGCCAGGCGCTGCTCGGCCTGACCGTGCTGGAACTGCAGCACGACGCGAGCCTGTTCGAGCGCCTGATCCTGCCTGAAGACCGCAAGGGCTACCAGGAAGCCATGCAGGCCTCGCGCACGGCGCTGTCGGCCTGGAACTGGGAAGGCCGGATCTGGATCGACGCCTGGAAGGACGTCAAGTGGATCAACCTGCGCGCCACGCCGCACGCGCTGCCGGACGGCGCGCTGCAGTGGGACGGCATCATGACCAACATCACCGCCAGCCGCGAGGAGCAGGAAGAGGTGCGCCGCTCGCGCGCCCGCCTGGCCGAGCTGACCGCCCACATCGAACAGGTGAAGGAACAGGAACGCACCCGCATCGCGCGCGAGATCCACGACGACCTGGGCGGCAACCTGACCGCCATCAAGATGGCGCTGGCGATGCTCTCGGCGCGCCTGCCCGTCGACCAGCCGGCCCTGGGCGCCAAGGCCGCCTATGTCGACGACCTGGTCGACCGCACGATCGAGGCCGTGCACCGCATCTCGCTCGACCTGCGTCCCACCACCCTCGACCTGGGCCTGGTCGCGGCCCTGGAATGGCAGGCGCGCGAATTCGAGAAGCAGATGGGCATCGCCGTCGTCATGCGCTGCCCCGACAAGGACATCGAGCTCGACCCCGACCACGCCGCCGCCCTGTTCCGCATCTTCCGGGAAGCGCTCACGAATATCGCCAAGCACGCGGGCGCCACCCGGGTGACGGTGTCGCTGCGCCGCCAGCGCCATCACTTGAGCCTGAGCATCTGCGACAACGGCCGCGGCATCCAGCCGGCCGACCGCCTCAAGCCCCAGTCCTTCGGTCTGCGCGGCATGAGCGAACGCGCCAGGGCGCTCGGCGGCACGCTGGCCTTGTCGGCGGCGCCCGGAGGTGGCACGATGGTGACCATCAAGATCAGGCTGGCCCCGGCTCCCGCCACCGGGACCGCCAAGACCAGCAAGGCAGCACTAGAAGAATGACTGACAAAGCAACTATCCGAGTTTTCATTGCCGATGACCATGCCATTGTCCGCGAAGGACTCAAGCAGATCCTGGCCGAGCAGCGCGACATCATTGTCGCCGGCGAAGCCGAGAATGGCCTCGACGCCACCAAGCTGATCGGCAAAGCGCGCTGCCATGTGATGCTCCTCGACATTTCCCTGCCCGACCGCAACGGCATCGACGTCCTCAAGCAGGTCAAGAAAGACCGTCCCGAGCTGGCGGTGCTGATGCTGTCCATGCACCGCGAAGACCAGTACGCGATCCGCGCGCTCAAGGCAGGCGCGTCCGGCTACCTGACCAAGCAGAGCGCGCCGAAGGAACTGGTGACGGCGATCCGCCAGGTGGCCTCCGGCCAGAAATACGTCAGCGCCGCCCTGGCCCAGACCCTGGCCAGCCAGATCGGCGAGGACCACGAGGCGGCGGTGCACGAAACCCTGTCCGACCGCGAATACCAGACCCTGACCATGATCGCTTCCGGCATGACGGTCAGCGAAATCGCCAAGGAATTGTCGCTGTCGGTCAAGACGATCAGCGAATACCGCGCGCGCCTCCTGGTGAAGATGAAGCTCAAGACCAGTGCCGAACTGACCACTTATGCAATTCGCAACGGCTTGGTAGATTAGAAATACGGGACTTTGTTACCGTTTACTCATTGATGGTAAGCAAAAAAGATGCTTATCATGTCGGGATTAGTGCCGTCGTCTTTACATCATGTCGAACCTGCCGTCCCCTCCTGCCGCACCCGCCGCCCTGAACCCCGCCGAGATTGCCCGCGAAGCCTTCCGGCGCCTGGCCACGCGCCGCATTGCGCCGACCCCCGACGCCTACCGCGCAATCTATGACGAGATCGCCGGGATTCCGCCGGCCCCGCCCGCGCCGGCGCCGGACAGCGGCGCGGTCGAGGTGCTGGCCGGCTTCGCCCGGCGCCTGGCGGAAACCCCGGGCGAGGTCTCCGAATACGGCCGCCGCATGCTGCGCGCGGTCAAGGCCGGCGACTGGATCGCCACCACGCAGGCGCTGGGCCAGGTCTCCGAGCGCCATCTGCGCCGCAACACGCCGATCACCTCCATCGGCGCCGAGGAGCCCGACACCCGCCTGCTGCGCGAGATGCTGGCGCGCACCCTGTCCTTCGCGGTCGCCTCGCTGCTGAGCGGCAGCCCGGACCTGGTGAAGGAAGCCGAAAGCCTGGGCAGCGCGGTCAAGACCGCGACCGGCGAAACCGAGCTGCAGGACATCGCCTCGCGCCTGAAGCAGCTGTGCTTCCAGATCGAACTGCGCGGCGGCGATAAGGCCGAAGAGCAGGAACTGCTGCTCCGCCTGTTTAAACTGCTGCTCGACAATGTCAGCGAGCTGCTGGACGACGACAACTGGATGCGCGGCCAGATCGCCGCTGTCCAGGACCTGATCGCCGGCCCGCTGGACGCGCGTGCGCTGGAGGACGCCACCCGCAGCCTGAAGGACGTGATCATCCGCCAGGGCCACCTGAAGCACAGCATCGCCGACGTCAAGTCGACCATGAAGAACATGATGATGACCTTCATCGACCGCCTCGGCACGGCGGCGGCGGCGAGCGGCGACTATCATGCCAAGCTGGGCGGCTTCTCGGAACGCATCGGGCGCGCCGCCGACATCACGGAACTCAACGCCGTGCTGGAAGAAGTCCTTCGCGAGACGCGCCAGGCCCAGGATGAGGCCCTGGCCGCGCGCGACCGCATGCTGGCCGCCCACCGCGAGGTGCAGGATGCCGAGCAGCGCATCCGCGAGCTGGAAGCGGAACTCCAGCACATGAGCGAACTGGTGCGCGAAGACCAGCTGACCGGCAGCCTCAACCGCCGTGGCCTGGACGACGTGTTCGAGCGCGAGAGCGCGCGCGCCGACCGCCGCAACATGCCCTTGTGCGTGGCCCTGCTCGACCTGGACAACTTCAAGCGCCTGAACGACACCTATGGCCACCTGGCCGGCGACGCCGCCTTGAAGCACCTTGTCAAAGTGGTACGCGACACCCTGCGCTCGATGGACGTGATCGCCCGCTTCGGCGGCGAAGAGTTCCTGATCCTGCTGCCCGAGACCAGCGTCGAGGCGGCCGCGGCGGCCATGGTCAGGGTGCAGCGCGAGCTGACCCGGCATTTCTTCCTGCACGAGAACGAGAAGATGCTGATCACTTTCTCCTGCGGCGTGGCGCTGCGCCTGCCGAACGAGGACCAGCTGTCGGTCATGGCGCGCGCCGACAAGGCCATGTACCAGGCCAAGAACAGCGGCAAGAACCGCGTGGTGGTGGCGGACAATCCCTGAACCGGCGCCAGCGCTTGTCATCCTGCTACGCCGCTGCCGCGCAAGCGCTCAGCGGCGTTGTTCTTTCGATAGCAAAAATTGCGTGAACGTCATCCCGCTCTCCCCTAGCCCCAAAAAAATTTCCAGAAAAAAATAATTTTTTTTGCCCTAAAGTCTCGATTTTTGCCGCCGACAAGAGGCGCCCTCATAGAGCGTCAGCAGCGAATTCCGAAAAAAACTGCATTTTTGCCCCTCAAGTTTTTCCCCAGAATAACGTTACCTGCATCAACAGCGGTTTGATCGTCACAAGAACAGCGTGGCGGACCAAAGTGAACAGGGCACAGTGGCCCACCCTGAAAGACATTAGTCTGGAGAAATACCATGGCATCCGTAATCAACACCAACGTCGCATCCCTGAACTCGCAGCGTAACCTGTCGACCTCGCAGGCTTCCCTGAACACCTCGATCCAGCGCCTGTCGTCGGGCCTGCGCATCAACAGCGCCAAGGACGACGCTGCCGGCCTCGCCATCTCGGACCGCATGAACTCGCAGATCCGCGGCATGACCCAGGCCACCCGCAATGCGAACGACGGTGTGTCGATGGCCCAAACCGCTGAAGGCGCCCTGTCGAGCTCGGGCGACATCCTGCAGCGTATCCGCGAACTGGCAGTGCAGTCGTCGAACTCGTCGAACTCGGCTGGCGACCGCAAGGCCCTGCAAACTGAAGTCACCCAACTGACCTCGGAACTGAACCGTATCGCCGGCACCACCGAGTTCAACGGCCAGAAGCTGCTGGACGGCACGATGGGCACCGCGAACTTCCAGGTCGGCGCCAATGCAGGCCAGCTGATCTCGATGACCGGTTCGAACTTCACCACCTCGACCTACGGCAACAACCGCCTGGCCAACGACGCCGTCGCGGCTGCATCGGGTTCGACCAACGGCATCGCCGCCGGCACCCTGACCATCAACGGCTCGACCGGTTCGGAAGACATCGATATCGCCTCCAACGCCTCGGCCAAGGTCGTTGCAGCGCAGATCAACGGCAAGAGCGGTGAAACCGGCGTGACCGCCGAAGCCAAGACCGAGTCCTTCCTGGACGTGGCTGCTGCCGGCCAATCGTACGCACTGGAAGTGAAGTCGGACAATGCCGACGCCGTGACCGTGTCGTTCAAGGTCGAGACCGACGACGCCAACGGCTGGGCATCTGCCGTCAGCGCGTTCAATGCCCAGTCCGCCAAAACCGGCGTGACCGCATCCTACGACGCAGAACGCGGCGGCCTGAAGCTGACCAATGCCAGCGGCGAAAACATCAACCTGAAGAACACCTCGGCTGGCACCGGCCTGACCGCGGCGGCCTACAACGCCGACGGCAAGACCGTCAGCGCCTCGCAGAGTGTCGCTGCAAGCGGCGCCAGCGAAGTGACTGTCGCCGGCCGCATCACCATGGACTCGGAGCAGAGCTTCTCGGTGGTCGACGATTCCGACTTCGCCCTGGACACCAAGGACGCCGGCGCATCGAGCCTGGAATCGGTCGCCAAGATCGACATCAGCACCTTCGAAGGCGCCCAGGCGGCCCTGAAGACTGCCGACGCGGCCCTGGGCCTGGTGAACAGCCAGCGCGCACAGTACGGCGCACTGCAGTCGCGCTTCGAATCGGCGATCTCGAACCTGCAGTCGTCGACCGAGAACCTGTCGGCATCGCGCAGCCGCATCGTCGACACCGACTTCGCTGCTGAAACCGCGAAAATGACCCGCGGCCAGATCCTGCAGCAAGCTGGTACCTCGATGCTGGCCCAGGCGAACTCGCTGCCGAACGGCGTCCTGTCGCTCCTGCGTGGTTAATCCCCGGACCAGCTAGTCCGCCCGTGATGTAAAACGGATCCTCGGCTGAAGAAATTCAGCCGAGGATTTTTCGCTAGGGAAGTCACATGAACATCCAATCGCTAGGTTCACCCGTGGCGTCGCGGCTGGAAGAGCGCTCGCTTCCGGCGCTCGAGCAGCACACCGCGCAGCCTGCCAAGGCCGCCCAGTCCGCCGGCGCGCCAGAGGCCGCCCAGCCTTCGCGCGAAGAGCTCACCGACGCGGTGCGCAAGATCAACGAGGGCATGAAATCCTCGGCGCAGAGCCTGGAGTTCGCCATCGACGACGAGAGCAAGGAAATCGTGGTCAAGATCATCGACCAGCACACCCGCGAAGTGGTGCGCCAGATCCCCTCCGTCGAAGCGCTCGAGATCGCCAAGTCGATCGACAAGATGCGCGGCCTCCTGATCAGCCAGACGGCCTGATCGTTTTTGACGACCTCAGCGTGCGCCTCCCTCCGGGAGCGCGCACCGCTGTTGCACGCCTGTCATCCTTCCTTGTCGTCCTGTCATCGCCCTCTTCAACTATTTGAATAGGGACATATTTCCCGCTCTTAAGTCCGGTTTGCTTCTGTCGATAATGACTTACATTATCGCTTTCACGGGAGAAACAAAGTGGGCATCAGTTCATCCGGTATCGGTTCCGGCCTCGACGTCGACGGCATCATCGCGAAGCTGATGCAGGCCGAGTCGGCGCCGCTCGCCAACTTCGACAAGAAGGCGTCCACCCTGCAGGCGCGCATGGCTGCGCTCGGCAGGGTCAGCGCCGCCGTGGGCGCTTTCCAGGGCGCCCTGACCACCCTCAATTCTCCCTCGACCTTCAGCGCCCTGAGCAGCACGTCGAGCAACAAGGACATCCTGTCCGGCACCGCCGGCGCGGGCGCCGTCGCGGGCAAGTACAAGATCAACGTGACCCAGCTGGCCTCGGCCCAGAGCCTGACCACCGCCGGCCGCGCCAGCATGAGCGCGACCATCGGTTCCGGCGCCAAGACCACCCTGACCTTCCAGTTCGGCAGCATCGGCGGCGGCAGCTTCGGCGTGGCCGGCAGCGCGCTGGGCCCGTCCATCGCCAGCAGCGGCATCAGCAACGGCTCGCTGTCGATCAACGGCACCGCCATTACCACCAGCACCAGCACCCGCAGCGCGGCCCAGCTGGCCGAGGCGATCAACGCCAAGAGCGACACCACCGGCGTCACCGCCAAGGCCAATCCGGCGACCAGCGCCGCCAACCTGTTCGGCGGCTTCGCCAGCGTCAGCGTCGACGCCGGCGAGAGCTACGGTCTATCCGTCGGCGGCGTGCAGATCGTCACCCATACCAACGACCTGGCTTCGCTGAGTGCTGGCGATATCGACGCGGCGCTGGCCAGTGGCAGTGTCAGCTCGGCGCTGGCCGCCGCCAACATCACCTTCACTGGCAGCGCGGCCACGCGCGATTTGCAATTCACCGCCGCGGACGGTTCCAACCTGACTGTGACCGAAGCCGTGACCGGCACGGTCGACGGCGGCATCGCCGGCGCCGGCCCGAATACGGGCTCGAGCGTGACCACCACCGCCGGCGTCACCCTGAGCTCGGCCGACGGCGACCAGATCCAGATCGGCGGAACCAATCCGGCCGCTGCCGGCTTCAGCGCCGGCAGCGCCGGCAGCTACCTGGGCGGCGCCGCCTTCACGCAGGACGGCGCCCAGGCCAGCGGCACCGTGACCCTGGACGCCGGCGACCAGTCGCTGCAAGGCATCCGCGACGCCATCAACAAGGCCAACATCGGCGTGACCGCGACCATCGTCTCGGACGGCGGCGACAACCCCTATCACCTGGTGCTGACCTCGAACAAGACCGGCGCCAAGTCCTCGATGAAGATCAGCGTGGACGGCGACAGCGGCCAGCCGCCGAACCCGGACATCGCCGCCCTGCTCGGCCACGATCCAGGGGGCGTCCAGGGCCTCAAGCAGACCAGCGCGGCCCGGGACACCCTGCTGAACATGAACGGGATCGACATCCGCAGCAGCAGCACCACCGTCACCGAAGCCGTGCAGGGCGTGTCCCTGGACGTCACGGCGGTCGGCAGCGCGACCCTGAACGTCAGCCGCGACACCGCCTCGGTCTCAAGCGCGGTCAACAACTTCGTCAAGGCCTACAACGACCTCAACAAGACGATCACGGGCCTGACCGGCTACAACGCCGAGACCAAGACGGCCGGCGTGCTGCAGGGCGACGCCTCGGTGCGCTCGATCCAGAGCCAGCTGCGGCGCCAGCTCGGCACCGCCGTGGAAGGCCTGGGCGGCAAGCTGACCACGCTCAGCCAGGTCGGCATCACCTTCCAGAAGGACGGCAACCTGGCCGTGGATTCGAGCAAGCTGAACAAGGCGGTCAACGAAAACTTCGCCGAGATCGGCGGCCTGTTCGCGGCCGTGGGCGCGGCCACCGACGGCATGATCAAGTTCGACAAATCGGGGCCGGCCACCAAGCCGGGTACCTATGGCGTCAACATCACCACCCTGGCGAGCCAGGGCACCCTGACCAGCGCGAGCGCCCTGTCCGGTTCGACCACGATCGCCGCCGGCACCACCTGGCGCATCACGCTCAACCAGACCGACCCCGTCACCGCCAGCAAGACCCAGGATATCGCGCTGACCGCCGGCACCTATACCAACGAGCAGCTGGCCTCGATGCTGCGCGCGGCGGTCAACGGCAACAGCGTCTTCGCGGGCGCCGGCGACACGGTCGAAACCAAGGTCGACAGCAACGGCCTGCTGTCGGTTTCGTCGAGCAAGTACGGCTCGACCTCGAACATCGCCATCGCCACGGTAAGCGGCACCGATCCGGCCATCCTGTTCGGCGGCGCCGCACCGGTCGTGGGCAAGGACGTCGAAGGCACGATCGGCGGCGTCGCCGCCACCGGCAACGGCCAGGCGCTGACCGCCGCGGCGGGCTCGCCGGCCGAAGGCATCCAGATCTCGATCACCGGCGGCGCCATCGGCGAGCGCGGCACCGTCAGCTTCTCGAAAGGCTTCGCCTTCGAGCTGACCAACCTGGCCGCCAGCTTTACCGGCAAGGGCAGCCTGCTCACCAGCAAGACCGACGGATTGAACGTCACGCTCAAGGCGATCAATACCCAGAAGGACCAGTTCAATTCGCGCCTGGAAGGCATCGAAAAACGTTACCGGGCCCAGTTCACGGCGCTCGACGCCGCGCTGGTGTCGATGCAGTCGACCTCGGCCTACCTGACCCAGCAGCTTGCGGCGCTCAACGCGAACGCAGGCTAACACTACGCAACACCTGGAGAACACCATGTTTGGAACCATGCAACGCGGCGTCGGCGCCTATGCGAAAGTCGGTCTCGAGACCGGCGTGGCGGCAGCTTCCCCACACAAGCTGATCATCATGCTGTACGACGGCGCCATGGTGGCGCTGCTCAGCGCGATCAACAACATGAAGGGGACCAACGGCGCGGCCAACGTGGCGGCCAAGGGCGCCTCGATCTCGAAGGCGATCACGATCATCGACAACGGCCTGCGCGCCTCGCTCGACAAGGCGGCCGGCGGCGAGATCGCCCAGAACCTGGACGCGCTGTACGACTACATGAGCCGCCGCCTGCTGCAGGCCAACATCAAGAACGACGTCGCCGCGGTCGAGGAAGTCCACGGCCTGATGTCGGACCTGCGCGAAGCCTGGGTGGCGATCGGCGAGAAGAACGAGCAGCCTGACGCCCCTGCTGTCCCGGCGATGCAAAAACCCACCCTGGTGAGCGTATAAGGATCATGATCATGACCGGACAAGAAGTCGTTTCCGTCTACGAGACCATGGTCGGCATCACCGACCGCATGCTGGACGCCGCCACCGCGAGCGACTGGGACCGGCTGACCGAGCTGGAACAGGAGTGCGCCGCCTGCGTGCGCCGCCTGCGCGAGCACGAAGGCGCGCAGCCGCTGGCCGGCCAGGAGCGCGTGCGCAAGGTCAACGCGATCCGCAAGATGCTCGACGCCGACCGCCAGATCCGCGACCTCACCACCCCGTGGATGGCGCGCCTGTCGGCCCTGATCAGCAACACCACGACCGAACGGCGCGTCGCGCGCGCCTACGGCGTCTGAGGCCGTCCCGGCCTGACTGAGGGATGCTGCCGCGCGAGCTGGTTTCCGCCGTCCCCCGGGTCGATCCGTCCCGGCCGGCCGAGCAGGCCCTCGACCCGCGCCAGCAAGCCTTCCAGCGCGCCGTCGCGCCCTTGATGGGCAAGGCCATCCACGGCGAAGTGCTCGCCAGGCTGACCGACGGCAGCTTCGTGGTCAAGGTGGCCGACATCCCGGCCCGCATGCAGCTGCCGCCCGGCGCCCAGGTCGGCGCCGACGTTCCCCTCACCCTCGTTTCCCTCCAGCCGCGCGCCACCTTCCAGGTCGGCGCCCAGGCCACCAGCGCCTTCACCGAGGCCGGCCCGCCCCTGCCGGAAGGCGCCGATCCGTCCAAGGCCCCGCTGGCCTACCGCGAAGGCGCGCCGGTCGGGCGCGCGGCGGCCTTGCTGGCCCAGGCCGGCGCCGGCGCCACCCTGGCCTTCCCTGCCGGGACCGAAGCGAACAACACCACGCTGAGCCCGGCGGGCAAGGCCATCGCCACGGTGCTGGCCGCCGCCGGCAAGGCGGAGGCGCCATTGAGCGGCCTGGTCGGGCGCCCCCCCGTGGTCGGCAGCCCGTCTGCCGATCCCGGCGCGATCGCCCAGGGTTTGCAGCAGGCGGTCGGCAAGAGCGGGCTGTTCTACGAATCGCATGTCGCCGAATGGGCGCAAGGCGCCCGCGCGCTGGCCGAACTGGCGGGCGAGCCGCAGCAGCAGGCCGCCCAGGCAGGGAACCGCCCGCAGGCGGGCGATCCCGCCACCGCGCAGTTCATCAACCTGCAGCTGGCCACCCAGGAACAGGCCCGGCTCCATTGGCAAGGCCAGTTGTGGCCGGGCCAGGAGATGGAATGGGACGTGCGGCGCGAGGACGAGCACCAGGGCGCCGAGGCCGAAGCTGGCGTCTGGCACAGCCGCCTGCGCCTGCGGTTCCCGGAACTGGGCGAACTCGACGCCAGCCTGACCCTGGCAGGCGGCGTCCTGCAGCTGCGTTTCGCCACCGGCAGCGAAGAAACCGCCGCCCTGCTGCGCCGCCACGCGCCCGAACTGGCCGCCGCGCTCGATGCGGT
This sequence comes from Massilia sp. AB1, assembly GCF_018119385.1. NCBI lineage: Bacteria > Pseudomonadati > Pseudomonadota > Betaproteobacteria > Burkholderiales > Oxalobacteraceae > Massilia > Massilia sp. AB1. Next base: position 119,055 of record NZ_JAGKSG010000012.1, read on the forward strand.
GGGCACGCCGCTGGGCGGCTTCGACGCCCGTCCAGGAGCGCCCGATGCGTGAGGAAGGCAAGCGCCGCCAGAGCGCCGTTGCCCTCGCCTACGGCGCCGGCGACCCGGCGCCCAAGGTCGTGGCCAAGGGCCAGGGGCTGGTGGCGGAGAAGATCATGGAACGCGCGCGCGAAGCCGGCGTGTTCGTGCACGAGTCGAAGGAACTGGTGTCCCTGCTGATGCAGGTGGACCTGGACCGGGAGATCCCGCCTGGCCTGTATCGGGCGATTGCGGAACTGTTGGCCTGGTTATATCATATTGAGTCGGCGCAAAGGAATGGAGATGTTCTCCCTTCCGCACCCGATCCGATCGCCCACCTAGACCCCGTGGCAAGGACACCTGGCAGCAATGAATAACGCAGAACTGGAAAACTGGCACGACTATGAAGTCAGGTCGCGCCGCGAGATCGTGTCCCTGCTGCGCCAGATCGGCGAGAAGAACCAGCTGATCCGCATGCTGGTCAAGGGCGAGTCGGACGTGGCCGTCACCTCGATCCTGGAAGTCGACGACGACACCGACACGATCGTGCTGGACCGCTCCATCGACCCGCTGCAGAACGACCGCATCGTGGCCGCCGGCAGCGTGCGCTGCGAAACCACGCTCGACAAGATCCGCATCCTGTTCACCGCCGAAGCCCTGGACGAGACCAGCCACCGCGGCGGCCTGGCGCTGCGCGCCGACATCCCCCCGACCCTGATCCGCCTGCAGCGGCGCGAGTTCTACCGCATGCCCACCCCGGTGAGCAACCCGGTGCGCGCGCTGATCCCGCTGCCGCTGGAACTGGGCGGCGGCGCCGGCGTCTTCCCGCTGCACGACATCAGCGTCGGCGGCATCGCCATCCTCGACAACAAGCTCCAGCTGGACAACACGATCGGCCGGGTGATCGAGAACTGCCGCATCGAGCTGCCCGACGTCGGACCGGTCACGACCTCGCTCCAGATCCGCAATTCGCTGGACCTGACCTTGCTGAACAACAAAACCAACCGCCGCCTCGGCTGCCAGTTCGTCGATATCTCGCGCGGCGCCCTGGCCGGCGTGCAGCGCTACATCACCAAGCTCGAACGCGAGCGCAACGCGCGCCTGGCCGGCCTTGCCTGAGGCCAGGCCGGCGGCCCGTCCCGTGCCGCGTGATCCGTACTATTTTTTAGTTACTTTATTGCTAACTGGCGCTCTTTCCTGGTGATACTTAGGCTACACTAAGGAGTATCTGCACCTGCCGATGCCTCCCCGATGACGCCTCCTGTTCCGGATACACGCCTCTTCTCCGCCGCGTTCACCCATTCGCAAGTCGGCATGGCCCTGGTGGGCCTGCACGGCCATTGGCTGGAGGTCAATCCCGCCCTATGCCGCATCCTCGGCTATTCGCGCGGCGAGCTGCTGTCCACGACCTTCCAGGCGCTGACCCATCCGGAAGACCTGGATGACGACCTGAACCTGATGCACGAAGTCCTGGGCGGCGAGCGCGACACCTACACGCTGGAAAAGCGCTACCGCCACCTCGACGGGCGCATCGTCTGGGCCCAGCTGACCGTCTCCGTCACCCGCGACGCCGGCGGCCAGCCGGAATGCTTCGTGGCCCAGGTGATCGACATCTCGGCCCAGAAGGCGGCGCTCGAGGACCGCGACGCCTTTTTCATGCTCTCGCCCGACCTGCTGGCGATCGCCGGCACCGACGGGCGCCTGCGCCAGGTGAATCCCGCCTGGACCGAGGCCCTGGGCTGGACCTCGGAAGACCTGACCTCGCGCCCCTTCATCGACTTCGTGCATCCGGACGATGTCGACCGTACCCTGGCCGAGGCCGAGTCGATCTACGCGGGCGGCCTGACCACCGGGTTCTGCAACCGCTATCGCCACGCCGCGGGCGGCTACCGCTGGCTCGAATGGAGCACGCGTTCGGTGGGCAGCGGCCGGCTGTACTGCACCGTGCGCGACGTCACCGAGTTCGTCGAGAACGCCGAGGCGCTGCGCGCCCAGGAGGAAAAGATCCGCCTGCTGCTCGACCAGGCCAACGACGCCTTCATCGGCATGGACGAGCACAGCGTGATCACCGAGTGGAACAAGCAGGCCGAGCTGACCTTCGGCTGGAAGGCCGAGGAAGCCATCGGCCGCCCGATGGTCGAGCTGATCGCCCCCGAGCGCCTGCGCCAGCGCCACCTGGACGGCATGGCGGCCTTCCTCTCCGCCAGCGACGGCCGCACCTACACCAAGCGGGTCGAGGTACCCGCCCTGCGGCGCGACGGCACCGAGATCCTGGTCGAATTCTCGGTCGGCATGCTGCCCCACCGCGGCCGGCGCTACTTCTACGCCTTCCTGCGCGACGTCTCGGAGCAGCGCCGCCTGGCCGAGCAGATGCACTACCAGGCCACGCACGACTTCCTGACCGGCCTGCCGAACCGCTACGCCTTCATGGAGCGCCTGCAGCACGCCATCGACACCACCCAGCGCACGCCGCATTCGCTGGCGCTGCTGTTCATCGACCTGGACGGGTTCAAGTCGGTGAACGACCTGTGCGGACACGAGGCGGGCGACGCGGTGCTGATCGACTTCGGCCGCCGCCTCACCGGGGCGGTACGCCGCACCGACACGGTGGCGCGCCTGGCGGGCGACGAATTCGTCGTGATGCTCGACCAGGCGGGCGACGCGCGCGCCGACATCGAACAAGTGGCGCGCAAGATCCTCGTGGCCGCCGCCCTGCCCTATGATGCGGCCGCCGGGTGCGAGCCCATCGGCGCCAGCATCGGCGTGGCCTTCCACGTGCCCGGCGACAGCGCCGACGCGCTGCTGTCGCGCGCGGATACGGCCATGTATGCGGCCAAGAAGGCGGGCAAGCATCGGGCGGCGGTGTTGATGGCGGATGGGCGGGTGGTGTACTGCCGGGTGGGCTGACACTGCGCAGCGGATCCACCCCAAAATTTTTAACACCCATGTCACACCGCCGACCGATGGCTCGTCTTATCAGGCATGAGGGACGCACACCGCGCCCACCCCACCTGAAAGGACACCAGCATGTCGCACGTCGCCCGCATCAACCTCTTCACCCTGGCCCCCGCCAACCTGAAGGCCATGATCAACCTGTCGATGACCAACAAGAAAGGCGCCCTCGGCGAGCGCCTGGTCGAGCTGGTGCAGCTGCGCGTGTCGCTGGTCAACGGCTGCGGCGTGTGCATCGACATGCACTGGCGCGACCTGGTCCGCCAGGGCCTCGATCCGCGCCACCTGAACGCCATCGGCGCCTGGCGCGAAGCGCCCTGGTTCAGCGAACGCGAACGCGCCGCGCTGGCCTGGGCCGACGCCGTCAACGCCCTGCCCCAGCGCGACGACACCGACGCCGCCTGGCCGGCCCTGCGTGAGCATTTCACGGACGCCGAGATCGCCGAACTTGGCTATACTATCGCCGCCATCCGGGGCTGGAATTCGATCAACCTGAGCCTGCGCAACCAGATCCCCGAACAGCCTGCGCCGGGCATGTAAGCGACCACCTACCGAGGATGCCCCTGCACGGCCACGACACCGTCACCCTGGTCCAGGCCCTGCAGATCCTGGGAAGCGCCGGCGACCTGGCCATGGGCCAGCCGCCCGGCCACTC
>NZ_JAGKSG010000013.1:0-120643 GCF_018119385.1 Massilia sp. AB1
GCTTTACAACCCCCCAGCTATCGGGGCGCCCCGGGGGGGGCCCCCCCCGCCCCCCCCGGCGCCCGCATCGATCATCTGCCGCGCCGTGCGCACCAGATGGCGGATCGAGGTCGTACCGAAACGCAGGTGGCTCGAGAGCCGCGAAGTCGCATCCTCGGCCGGGAAATCGCGCGCCCGGCCGTAATCGCTGATGCCCTCCAGAAACTCCTCGAACAACTGCTCCGCCCCTTCCATGCCTGCAGGCAACGGCGGCTCCCCATCCTCGAAGCCGATCTGCGCCAGTGAGGGCAGGGCGGACGGCCCTTCCGGCGGCGCAAACGCATGGGCGTGCAGATCGATGGGATAGGCCGCGAGCGTCTCCGGCATGGCCGCCAGCCGCTTGAGCCAGGCGTTCTTGTAGGGCGTGAATACCGAGAACGGCTGCCCCGCCAGGGTCAGCACTTCGTCCTTCTCGAATATCACCTGGTCCTTGAAGGCGAGCAGGCGCTGCGACTGCCGAGCCAGCTGTTCGGCCACCTGTGCGTCACGTTCCACGGCGCTGGGCTCATAATCGGTATTGATGTAGACGGTATCCACGCCCAGCTCGGCGGCAAGTCGCGGAACTTCCTCGACCGCGCGCCCGTGGCGCACGATCAGGTAGCTTCCCAGGCGGCGCAATTCCTGGTCGAGGCTGGCCAGGCTGGCATGGATGAAGCGCAGGCGGGCGTCATCGCGTGGCAGCCCTTGCAGGATGTCGGTGTCGTACACAAAGGCGCAAAACACGCGGCCGGAGCCAGCCAGTGCCTCATACAGGGCGGCCTGGTCGAATGCCCGGAGATCGCGGCGGAACCAGACCAACGAATTGCTTTCGTTCATCTTTATGTGCTCGGTCAAAACAAGGGTGAAAAGCCCGGGCCGGAAACAGCTAACGGGACCCGGCTGGAGACGCTTCAAGGGGTGTCCGGGCAATTCAGTGTAAACTAACGAAAAGCTTAATGTTGTAGTCTGGATACTGAGCGGTCGTTCAACCAGAGTGAGCCCTGTGAGAGTACGCGTATGAAAAAAAGTAAAGTTGTCAAAACTCTACCGATGCCCGGCATGCCGCCGGGACAGGACGATACGCAGCTCCGCCCCGGCCCTGCGCCTTCGGGGCTGAACCTGGCAAATCATTTCCTGATTGCCATGCCGTCGATCCAGGATCCCATTTTCGGCGGCACCGTCGTGTATGTCTGCGAGCACAACGAAAAAGGCGTGCTCGGCGTGGTCATCAACAAGCCCACCGACATGACGATGGACGTGCTGTTCGACCGCATCGACCTCAAGCTGGCCGAGGGCCTGCGCTCGAGCGTGACGGAAGAGCCGATCATGTTCGGCGGACCGGTCCAGGACGACCGCGGCTTCGTGCTGCATTCGCCGGGCGGACGCTACTCGTCCTCGCTCAATGTCACCGACGAAGTCGCCTTCACCACCTCGATCGACGTGCTGGAAGCCGTCGCCAGCGGGGCAGGGCCGAAGCGCATGCTGGTGTCCATCGGCTACGCCGGCTGGAGCCCGGGGCAGCTCGAGGAAGAAATTTCCCGCAACGGCTGGCTGACCGTGGGCGCCGACGCGCGCGTCCTGTTCGACCTGCCGATCGAGGAACGCTATACCGCCGCCATCAAACTGCTGGGAATCGACCCGCTCATGCTCGCCACCGAAGCCGGCCATGCGTAAGAATGGTTGACATCGATGGTTGATATCGTTTTTGGGTTCGACTTCGGCGTCAAGCGGATCGGCATTGCAATGGGAAATACACTGACGGGGCAGGCCCAGCCGCTGACCGTCATCAAGGCGGTCGACAACGCGACCCGCTTCCAGGTCATCGGTGACCTGATCGAACAATGGCGCCCGGCGCGCCTCGTCGTGGGCGAGCCGCGCCATCCGGACGGCGCCGAGCACGAGATGACCGCGCGCAGCCGGCGTTTCGCCAACCAGCTTCACGGCCGCTTCAACCTGCCCGTCGACCTGGTCGACGAGCGCTATTCCTCCGCCGTCATCCAAGCCAAGCGCGGCGAGGTCATCGACGCCAAGGCGGCCGCCATCATTTTGCAACAATACTTTGACGATCATGCCAACATCTAACCACGACCTCGACGCGGAAGCGCTCTACCGCGAGCTGCTGTCCCAGGTCCGGGCCGGCCTGGAAGGCGTAAGCGACGCCGCCATCGTCGGCATCCACTCCGGCGGCGCCTGGCTCGCCGAGCGCCTGGCGCGCGACCTCGACCTGACCAGCCGCCTGGGGTCGATCGACGTCTCGTTCTACCGCGACGACTACGCCAAGAAGGGCCTGCATCCGGACGTGAAGCCGACTCACATCCGCTTCCCGGTCGACGGCGCCACCGTCGTGCTGGTCGACGACGTGCTGCAGACCGGCCGCACCACGCGCGCCGCGATCAACGTGCTGTTCGACTACGGCCGCCCGGCCTGCATCAAGCTCGCGGCCCTGGCCGACCGCGGCGGACGCGAACTGCCGGTCGCCGCCGACTTCGTCGGCACCCGCGCCACGCTCGCGGCCAACCAGTCCCTGTGCCTGCAGCGTGATGCGTCCGGCCAGCTTTCGCTCACCATCGAAGAAGACAATGCTTAATCCGCAACTGAACAAACACGGCGAGCTGCAGCACCTGCTCACCATCGAGGGACTGAAGAAGTCGCACATCGACCACATCCTGGACACCGCATCGAGCTTCGTCGGCATCTCCGACCGCGAAGTGAAGAAGGTCCCGCTCATGCGCGGCAAGAGCGTGTTCAACCTGTTCTTCGAAAACTCGACCCGCACCCGCACCACCTTCGAGATCGCCTCCAAGCGCCTCTCGGCCGACGTCATCAACCTGAACATCCAGGCATCGTCGACCACCAAGGGCGAGTCGCTGCTCGACACCATCGACAACCTGTCTGCCATGCACGCCGACATGTTCGTGGTGCGCCATTCGCAGTCGGGCGCGCCCTACCTGATCGCCAAGCACCTGAACGAGAGCGGCCAGTCGCACGTGCACGTGGTGAACGCCGGCGACGGCCGCCACGCGCACCCGACCCAGGGCCTGCTCGACATGTACACGATCCGCCACTACAAGAAGGACTTCACCAACCTGCGCGTGGCCATCGTGGGCGACATCCTGCACAGCCGCGTGGCGCGCTCGGACATCCACGCGCTGACCACGCTGGGCGTGCCGGAAGTGCGCGCCATCGGCCCGCACACCCTGCTGCCGGGCGGCCTGGAGCAGATGGGCGTGCGCCTGTTCACCAATATGGACGAAGGCCTGAAGGACGTCGACGTCATCATCATGCTGCGCCTGCAGAACGAACGCATGAGCGGCGCGCTGCTGCCTTCGGCGCAGGAATACTTCAAGAGCTATGGCCTGACGCCGGAACGCCTGGCGCTGGCCAAGCCGGACGCCATCGTGATGCACCCGGGCCCGATGAACCGCGGCGTGGAGATCGATTCGGCGGTGGCCGACGGCAGCCAGGCGGTGATCCTCCCGCAGGTCACCTTCGGCATCGCGGTACGCATGGCAGTCATGAGCATTTTGGCAGGAACCCACGGATGAAACTTCATATCAAGAACGGGCGCCTGGTCGACCCGGCGAACGGCATCAACGAAACCAAGGATCTCTTCATTGCGGACGGCAAGATCGCCGGCGTCGGCGCGGCCCCCGCGGGCTTCAGCGCCGACCAGACGATCGATGCCAGCGGCCTGGTGGTCGCGCCCGGCCTGGTCGACCTGTCGGCCCGCCTGCGCGAGCCGGGCTACGAATACAAGGCCACCCTGGAATCGGAAATGCAGGCGGCCATGCAGGGCGGCGTGACCACCCTGGTGTGCCCGCCCGACACCGATCCGGTGCTGGACGAGCCCGGCCTGGTGGAGATGCTCAAGCATCGCGCGCGCATCCTGAACCAGGCCCACGTGCACCCGCTGGGCGCGCTGACCGTCGGCCTGAAAGGCCAGGCACTGACCGAAATGGCCGAGCTGACCGAAGCCGGCTGCATCGGCTTCGCCCAGGCCGAGGAACCGGTCCTCGACACCACTGTCCTGCTGCGCGCCATGCAGTACGCGAAAACCTTCGGCTATACCGTGTGGCTGCGCCCGCAGGACCCGCACATCGGCCGCGGCGGCGTGGCCCACAGCGGCCCGCTGGCCTCGCGCCTGGGCCTGTCGGGCGTGCCGGTGATGTCCGAGACCATCGCCCTGCACACCATCTTCGAACTGATGCGTTCCACCGGCGCCCGCGTGCACCTGTGCCGCATCTCGGCCGCCGCCAGCCTGGAACTGATCAAGGCCGCCAAGAAGGAAGGCTTGCCGGTCACCTGCGACGTCGGCGTGCACCACCTGCACATGACCGACGCCGACATCGGCTTCTTCGATTCCAACGCGCGCTTCACCCCGCCGCTGCGCGCCCAGCGCGACCGCGACGCGATCCAGGCGGGCCTGCTGGACGGCACCGTGGACGCGGTATGCTCCGACCACACCCCGGTCGACGACGACGAGAAGCTGCTGCCCTTCGGCGAAGCCTCGCCGGGCGCCACCGGCCTGGAATTGCTGCTGGCCCTGATGCTCAAGTGGGCGGACGGCCAGCGCGGCGCCGACGGCCTGGCGCGCGCGATCGGCAAGGTCACCCACGAGGCAGCGCGCATCGCCGGGCTGCCGGCGGGCACGCTGTCGGTGGGCGCCTCGGCCGACGTGGTGCTGTTCGACCCGGACCTGCGCTGGAAGGTCGAGCGCTCGGCGCTGGCGAGCCAGGGCAAGCACACGCCTTTCCTCGGTTATGAACTGGCTGGCCAGGTCAAGACCACCATCGTGCGCGGACAGGTCGCTTTCCAGCGCTGATCCGTCCATGACCGCGCGGACCTGGCGTCCGCGTGGTCCTTTTCATCGTTTCCCGTCTTGAAGATCCGCCTTGCCTGGCGCCTCGCGCGCGTCGTCGTCCACCTGCTCGAAGGCCTTGCCACATCCGCGCTGGTGTTTCCGCTGGCATCGAATGGCTTGCGCGAGCGCCTCACGCGCTCGTGGTCGCGCCGCTTACTGAGGCTGTGCCGCATCGACGTCGAGCAGGCGCCCGGCGCGCCGGTGCTGGAGCATGCGCTGATCGTGGCCAACCACGTGTCCTGGCTGGACATCTTCGTGATCAATGCGCTGCATCCCTGCCGCTTCGTGGCCAAGGCCGAGATCCGCGCCTGGCCGGTGCTGGGCTGGCTGGCGGCGGCCGCCGGCACGGTGTTCATCGCGCGCGGCAACCGGCGCGAGCTGCGCCACATCTTCAAGGGGCTGGTCGAGGTGCTGCACAAGGGACAGCGGGTGGCTTTCTTCCCTGAAGGGACCACATCGCGGCAGGGCGAAGTGCTGCCTTTCCATGCCAACCTGTTCGAGGCGGCCATCGACGCCAGGGTGGCGGTGCAGCCGTATGCGCTGGCGTATGTGAACGGGGAGGGGGCGTTTCACCCTTCGGTCGATTACGTGGGCGAGACGACCTTCGTGGACAGCATGTTCAAGGTGCTGGAAGGCCCGCCGATCCGCGCGCGCCTGGCCTGCCTGCCGCCCTTGGAGAGCGCAGGCGCGCACCGTCGCGAGCTGGCGCAGGCCGCGCAGGATGCCATTACCGCAGGTCTAAAAGCCGTCGTTCCGGCGGAGGCCGGAACCTAATAAGCCTGTTACCTCTTCCCACTGTGCTCCTGATACTCGGGGCAATCCACCTGCAGCAGCGCGCGATTATCCAGGCACACCGCGGTAAGCTTCCCGCCCCACACGCAGCCGCTGTCCAGCCCCACCAGGTTAGGCCTGAGCACCAGCCCCAGCGCCGACCAGTGCCCGAACACCACCGTCACGTTCGCCGTCTTGCGCTCGGGCAGGTCGAACCACGGAATCAGCCCCGAGCCTTCCGGCCCGTTCTCGCTTTCCTTGTGCTTGAAGTCCATGCTCCCATCCGGCTCGCACAGCCGCATGCGCGTCAGCGCATTGACGATGCAGCGCAGCCGCGCCATGCCGGTCAGGCTGTCGTCCCAGCGGTTCGGCTCGTTGCCGTACATCTCGCGCAGGAAGTCGATCCACCCGTCGCCGCGCAGCACGGCTTCCACTTCGCCCGCCAGCGCCATGGTCTGGGCGGCGTCCCACTGCGGCGCCACGCCGGCATGCACCAGCAGGTGAGCGTCGACGAACATCGCCAGCGGCCGGCGGCGCAGCCAGTCGATCAGCTCGTCGCGGTCGGGGGCGGCGAGGATGGCGTCGAGGGTGTCGGAACGGCTCACGCGCTGCGCGCCCACCGCCACCGCGATCAGGTGCAGGTCGTGGTTGCCGAGCAGGGCCTCGACCCGGCCGCCGCTGGATTCGGACAGCGCCTTCATGCGCCGCAGCGCGGTGAGGGAATCGGGGCCGCGGTTGATCAGGTCGCCCACGAACAGGATGCGCGCCTCGCCCTGGGCGTCTTCCTTGATATGTTCGAGCAGGAGCTGGGCTTCGTGGGCGCAACCCTGCAGGTCGCCAATGGCATAGGTTTTCATGTTCTTATTATCCAGGATCGGAGCGCCGGGTCCCGCCGCTAGTCGATGGTTGGGGGCGAGTTCACGTAGAATTGCCGGTAAACTTATTGCTTTGGCGGATACTAAATGATTTTAGTCACTGGCGGTGCGGGTTTTATCGGGGCAAATTTTGTCCTCGACTGGCTGGCCCAATCGGATGAGCCGGTCCTGAACCTGGACAAGCTGACCTATGCGGGCAACCTGGAAAACCTGGCCAGCCTGCAGGGCGACCCGCGCCACGTGTTCGTGCGCGGCGACATCGCGGACGGCGAGCTGGTGACGGCGCTGCTGCGCCAGCATCGCCCGCGCGCCATCCTTCACTTCGCGGCGGAGAGCCATGTCGACCGCTCGATCCATGCGCCGGGCCAGTTCGTGCAGACCAATGTGCAGGGCACCTACACCTTGCTGGAAGCCGCGCGCGCCCACCTGGCCACGCTGGATGCCGGCGAGCGCGAGGCCTTCCGCTTCCTGCACGTGTCCACCGACGAGGTCTACGGCACCCTGGCTCCCCAGGATCCGCCGTTCAGCGAAACCACGCCCTACGCGCCCAACAGCCCGTATGCGGCCTCGAAGGCGGCCTCGGACCACCTGGTGCGCGCCTGGCATCACACCTACGGCCTGCCGACCCTGACCACGAATTGCTCGAACAACTACGGTCCCTTCCAGTTCCCCGAAAAGCTGATTCCGCTGATGATCGCCAACGCCCTCGCGGGCAAGCCCTTGCCGGTGTACGGCGATGGCCAGCAGGTGCGCGACTGGCTGTACGTGGGCGACCACTGCGCGGCTATCCGGCGCGTGCTGGAAGCGGGGCGGCCGGGTGAGGTGTACAACGTCGGCGGGTCGAGCGAAATGGCCAACCTCGACGTGGTCGGCTCCCTGTGCGACATCCTCGACCGGCTGGTGCCCGCTGCCGGGAGCCGGCGCATGCAGATCAGCTTCGTGGCGGACCGCCCGGGACACGACCGGCGCTACGCCATCGACGCGCGCAAGATCGAGCGCGAACTGGGCTGGCGTCCGGCGCACAGCTTTGCCGCCGGCCTGGAAGACACCGTGCGCTGGTACCTGGCGCACCAGGACTGGGTCAGCCATGTCCAGAGCGGCGCCTACCTGGAGTGGGTCGAACGCAACTACGGCAAGCGGGGAGACGCATCATGAGAAGGGCACCGATGGCACGTGAGAAGCGGCGCGGGATCATCCTGGCGGGCGGTTCGGGCACCCGGCTGTTTCCGATGACGGTGGCGGTGTCCAAGCAGCTGCTGCCGGTCTACGACAAGCCGATGATCTATTACCCGATCACCACCTTGATGCTGGCGGGAATCCAGGACATCCTGATCATCTCCACCCCGCAAGACCTGCCGCGCTTCCAGCAGCTGCTGGGCGACGGCAGCCAGTGGGGCCTGAATTTTCAATACGCCGAGCAGCCTTCGCCCGAAGGCCTGGCCCAGGCCTACCTGATCGGCCGCCGCTTCGTGAACGGCGAACCTTCGGCCCTGATCCTGGGCGACAACCTGTATTACGGGAATGGCCTGGAGCAATCCCTGGCCACCGCCACCAATCGGACGGAAGGCGCCACCGTGTTCGCCTACCATGTGCAAGATCCGGAGCGCTATGGCGTGGTGGAATTCGACGCGGGATTCAAAGCGCTCTCGATCGAGGAAAAGCCGGCCCAGCCCAAGTCGAATTACGCCGTGACCGGGCTGTATTTCTACGACAGCGACGTGTGCGACATCGCCGCTTCGCTGCGGCCGTCCAGCCGCGGCGAGCTGGAGATCACCGACGTCAACCGCGCCTACCTCGATGCCGGCAAGCTGAAGGTCGCGCTGCTGGGCCGCGGCTTCGCCTGGCTCGATACCGGCACCTGCGATTCGCTGCTTGACGCATCCCAATTCATCGCCACCATCGAGCACCGCCAGGGCTTGAAGATCGGCGTGCCGGAAGAGGTGGCCTACCGGCGCGGCTACATCGATGCGGCGGCCCTGGAGCGGCTGGCCGGGCCGCTCACGAAGAGCGGCTACGGCCAGTACCTGCTGCGCGTGCTGGGCGACAAAGTCCCGCGATGAGAGCCTGGCCATGAAATGCACCCCGACCGCCATCGCGGGCGTGCTGCTGCTCGAACCACAGGTGTTCACGGACGAGCGGGGTTTCTTTTTCGAGAGCTACAACGCGCGCCGCTTCCGCGAGGCCAGCGGCTTCGAGCCGGTGTTTGTCCAGGACAACCATTCCAGGTCGCACCGCAACGTGCTGCGCGGCCTGCATTACCAGGTCGAGGTGCCGCAAGGCAAACTGGTGCGCGTGGTCCAGGGCACCGTGTTCGACGTGGTGGTCGACCTGCGCGCCGGCTCGCCCAGTTTCGGGCGCTGGATCGGCACCGAGCTGTCCGCCGACAACCGGCGCCAGCTGTGGGTGCCGCCGGGCTGCGCGCATGGCTTCCTGACCCTGAGCGAGGAGGCCGATTGCCTGTACAAGACCACCGAATACTGGTCGCCCGCGCACGAGCGCACCCTGCTGTGGAACGATGCGCGCCTCGCCATCGACTGGCCTTTGATGGGCGAGCCCATCCTGTCCGCCAAGGACCGCGAGGGCAGGCCCTTCGCCGAGGCCGAGGTGTTCCGGTGAAGATCCTGCTCACCGGCGCCGACGGACAGGTCGGCTACGAGCTGCTGCGCTGCCTGCAGGGCCTGGGCGAGATCGTCGCCTGCGACCGCAAGCGGCTGGACCTGGCCGACCTCGACCAGGTCCGCGACGCGATACGCAGCGTCCAGCCCGAGCTGATCGTCAACGCGGCCGCCTATACGGCCGTGGACCGCGCCGAGAGCGAGCCCGAGCTGGCCCTGCGCGTCAATGCCCAGGCGCCCGGCGTGATGGCCCTGCAGGCGCGCGAAGTGGGTGCGGCCCTGGTGCATTTCTCGACCGATTACGTGTTCGCCGGCGACAAGGACGAACCCTATACCGAGGGCGACCGCACAGGGCCGCTCAATGTCTACGGCGAAACCAAGTTGCTGGGGGAGCAGGCCATCGTGTCCTCTGGCGCGCCCTACCTGATCCTGCGCACCAGCTGGGTGTACGGCATGCGCGGGAACAATTTCCTGCGCACAATGCTGCGCCTGGCGGCCGAGCGCGAGGAGGTGCGGGTGGTGGACGACCAGGTCGGCGCGCCGACCTGGAGCCGCACCGTGGCCCAGACCGCGGCCCATATCCTGGTCCAGGCCCAGGTGGGCGGGCCCAAATGGTGGCGCGACAACCGCGGCACTTATCATCTGAGCGCCCAGGGCGAAACCAGCTGGGCGGGATTTGCCCAGGCGATCATGGAAGAAAGCGCGCAAGCCTGCCGCGTGGTGCCGATCGCGTCCAGCGATTATCCGACCCCTGCCAGGCGCCCGCGCAATTCGCGCCTGAACTGCGCCAAGCTGACTCACCGTTTCTGCCGCCTTCCCGACTGGCGCGATGCGCTTGCGCTCTGCATGCGCTAGCCAGGCATCGGCCCGGTTTGATCCATTGCCAAACGTCCGAGCACGATTAAGCGTTGTGCCGGGAATGGCCCGGCCATTCCGGTACAATGGCCTGGACTTTCCTCTTTGATAAGAGTGCCGTGGCTGTTCCAATCCTGCGTACAAAAGCAGGTGATTCCACGTTATTGCACCGGAAAACAATAATGTTCTCCTTTTTTGTCAGCTTCCTCTCTTGCGCGTTGCTGACCCTGCTGGTGATTAAGCTCGCCAATAAAAAGGGGATGGCGCTCGATGCCGATCTCGACGGCGTTCAAAAATTCCATGCCCACGAGGTGACGCGCATTGGCGGCGTGCCGATTTTTCTTGCGGTGACGCTTGCCTCCGCTTTTTCCATCGCGCGCGAACCCGGCATTGCGCCCTGGCTGATGGCATTGATCGCTTGTGGCGCCATTGCGCTTTCCGGCGGCATTGCGGAAGACTATACGGGGAAGGTGGCCCCATCGCGCCGGCTGCTGCTGACAATGCTGGCGGCGCTGCTCGCTTATTGGCTGCTCGATGCGCGCCTGGATCGCCTGGATATGCCCTGGGGTGTCGTAAGGCTGCAGGCGGCCTGGATCGTTTTACCGGTGACCATACTCGCGGTGGCGGGAATTGCGAATGCCGTCAATATTATTGACGGGTTTAATGGGCTGGCGAGCATGGTAAGCATTTGCATGCTCATGTCGCTTGCATATGTGGCATTTCAAATAGGGGATATGTTCGTCCTGGTGGCGGCCCTGATTGTGGCGGGCGCGACCGCGGGTTTCCTGATCTGGAATTATCCCATCGGGCTGATCTTCCTTGGCGATGGCGGCGCTTATTTCATTGGTTTCCTGCTGGGAGAGCTGGCCTTGCTGCTGGTGATGCGCAATCCCGAGGTGTCCACCTGGTATGCTGCCTTGCTGCTGATTTATCCCACTTTCGAAACCTTGTTTTCCGCTTACCGCAGAATGTTTGTGCGGGGGAAGTCGCCTGCCATGCCCGATGGAATCCACCTGCATAGCCTCATATTCCGGCGTATCGTGCGCTGGACAGTAGGCAGGCCGGAAGCACGCGCACTGATGAAACGCAATGCACGTACATCGCCTTATTTATGGCTTTTTTCGCTGATGGCGGTGATACCGGCTACCGTGTTCTGGGAAAATACGCTTATGCTAATGTGCTTCTGTGTGTTGTTTATAATCAGTTACCTCTGGTTGTATGCACGTATTGTTCGATTTAAGTCTCCGCGTTGGCTTTTTTTTCACAAGAGGGACTAGATTTTTGTAATTGGTGTTAGTATATTGCGACATTTGGTGAGATTTCACCGCGTGTATTTCAATCTTACGAACGAGGGAACGATGATGGATCTGTCGAATATGTCGGTTGGCGACTTGCGCAACCTGCAGGAGCAAATCAAGCAGGAGATGAAGAAGCGTGAAGTACAAGAAGTTCAAAAGGCACGCGAGCAGATCCTGGCCATTGCCCAAAGCGTCGGCGTTCCGCTGAAAGACCTGATCGCCAGCGGCGGCCGCGGCAGCAGCAAGGGCAATACCGTCGCCGTGCGATATCGTCACCCGGACAACGCATCGCAGCAATGGACCGGCCGCGGCCGCCAGCCGAAATGGGTCAAGGAATGGGTCGAAAGCGGCCAGTCGCTCGACAAGCTGCGTGTTTGATTGAAATCGCCGGCGGAAGCCGGCGATTTATTTTGTGCGGGGCTGCGGAATGAATATGCGGCTATGCATGGTAACTTGGGTTCCGGCCTGCGCCGGAACGACGTGCTGAAGACGCCGGGCAGTGTTAATACGCCAGTCCGCTGCCTCAATACGTCGTTCCGGCGCAGGCCGGAACAATGCCCCCAGCATTGTTCCGCCCAAGTTTATTAAAGGGCCACTCAACCTCTTTAGCACCGCACGCCGCGCACACCACGCCATCCCGCTTGCCGTTACAATAGCGGTCGTTT
The DNA here is from genome assembly GCF_018119385.1 of Massilia sp. AB1. NCBI lineage: Bacteria > Pseudomonadati > Pseudomonadota > Betaproteobacteria > Burkholderiales > Oxalobacteraceae > Massilia > Massilia sp. AB1. Next base: position 11,959 of record NZ_JAGKSG010000013.1, read on the forward strand.
TGTCATTCCTCCAACACCGGCAGCTGCACGCTCCCCCCGTACTCCAAGGAAGAAAATGCTCGCACTCTCCAAAACGATCTTCAAGGCCTATGACATCCGCGGCGTCATCGGCAAGACGCTGGACGCCGGAGTTGCGCGCCATATCGGGCGCGCATTCGGTGCAGCCGCCCTGGCCAAGGGAGAGCGCAAGGTCGTGATCGGCCGCGACGGCCGCCTGTCCGGCCCCGAGCTGTCCGCCGCCCTGGCCGAAGGCCTGCGCGACGCCGGCGTGGACGTGATCGATCTGGGCATGGTCGCCACCCCGATGGTCTACTTCGGCACCAATGTGCTCGACACCCGCTCGGGCATCATGGTCACCGGCAGCCACAACCCGCCCGACTACAACGGTTTCAAGATGGTGCTGGCCGGCGAAGCGATCCACGGCGAAGCCATCCTGGCCCTGCACGACAGCATTGCAGCCTACGATGGCACGGTCGCCGAACAGCGCGGCGGCTACAGCACCCACGACATCCGCGCCGCCTACATCGAGCGCATCGTCGGCGATGTCAAGCTGGCGCGCCCGATCAAGATCGTGGTCGACTGCGGCAACGGCGTGGCCGGGGCCTTCGCGCCGGAACTGTTCCGCCGCATGGGCGCCGAAGTCATCGAACTGTTCTGCGAGGTGGATGGCACTTTCCCGAACCACCACCCGGATCCGGCGCACCCGGAAAACCTGCAGGACGTGATCAAGGCCCTGCAGGACACCGACGCCGAGCTGGGTCTGGCCTTCGACGGCGACGGCGACCGCCTCGGCATCGTCACCAAGGACGGCCAGATCATCTTCCCGGACCGCCAGATGATGCTGTTCGCGGCCGATGTCCTGTCGCGCAATCCGGGCGCCGAGATCCTCTACGACGTCAAGTGCACCCGCCACCTCGCCCCCTGGATCGAGCAGCACGGCGGCCGTCCGCTGATGTGGAAGACCGGCCACTCGCTGGTCAAGGCCAAGCTGAAGGAAACCGGCTCGCCGCTGGGCGGCGAGATGAGCGGCCACATCTTCTTCAAGGACCGCTGGTACGGCTTCGACGACGGCCTGTACGCCGGCGCGCGCATGCTCGAGATCCTGACCCGCGAAAGCGATCCCTCGAAGCTGCTGAACGGCCTGCCGATCGCCAGCAGCACCCCGGAACTGCACCTGCACCTGCAGGAAGGCGAGAACTTCTCCCTGATCGACTCCCTGCGCAAGCATGCCGTCTTCCCGGGCTCGGAGCGCGTCAATGACATCGACGGCCTGCGCGTCGAGTATCCGGACGGTTTCGGCCTGGCCCGTTCCTCGAACACGACCCCGGTCGTGGTGCTGCGCTTCGAAGCCGAGACGCCGCAAGCCCTGGAACGCATCCAGGCCGATTTCAAGCGCGTGATCCTGGCCGCCAAGCCGGACGCCCACCTCCCGTTCTGAGGAAGCCGGCTTGAAGATCCTGCTGGTGCGTGTGTCGTCGCTGGGCGACGTGCTGCACAACCTGCCGATGGTGGCCGACCTCCTGCGCCATGACCCAAGCGCCACCATCGACTGGGTGGTGGAAGAGGGCTATGTCAGCCTGGTCCGCCTCAACCCGCACGTGCGCAAGATCATTCCCTGGGCGCTGCGCCGCTGGCGCAAGGGCCTGGGCAAGCCGGAGACGCGCGCCGAGATCAAGGCCTTCTTCCGCAGCCTGCGCGAAGAAGAATACGACTATGTGTTCGACACCCAGGGCCTGCTCAAGACCGGCGTGATCATGGGCGCGGCGCGCACGCGCAAGGGCGGCAAGAAGGTCGGCCTGGCCAACGGCAGCGAAGGCTCGGGCTACGAAGGCATCTCGCGCATCTTCCATACCGACAGCATCCCGCTCGACCCGCGCACCCATGCGGTGGCGCGCGGCCGCCTGGTCGCGGGCGCCGCCCTCGGCTACGCGGTCGATTCGGCGCCGGACTTCGGCCTGCCGGCCCCGCAGGCGGCGCAGCGCCCGGCCTTCCTGCCGGCGGAAGATTACGCCGTGTTCTTCCACGGCACCGCGCGCGCCGCCAAGAAGTGGGCGGACGCGAACTGGATCGCCCTGGGCCATGCCCTGGCGCCGATGCCGGTGCTTTTGCCCTGGGGCTCCGAGCAGGAGCTGAAGGACGCGCAGGCGCTGGCCGCCCGGATCCCGAATGCGCGCGTGCTGCCGAAACTGTCGATGATGGATGCGGTGACCCTGGCCCAGCATGCGGCGCTGGCCGTCGGCGTGGATACGGGCCTGACCCACATCGCCGCCGCCTTCGTGCGGCCGACGGTCGAGATCTATTGCGATTCGCCCAAGTGGAAGACCGAGGGCAACTGGTCCGAGCGCATCGTCAACCTGGGCGACCTGGGCGCGCCGCCTTCGAGCGATGACGTGATCGCCGCCGCGCGCCGGCTGCTGGGCCAAGGATGAAACGGCCGCTGTATTCGGCGTTGTGGTGGCTGGCCCTGCCGGCCGTGCTGGGGCGGCTGTGGTGGCGCGGGCGCAAGGAGCCCGGCTACCGCGAGCACTGGGACGAGCGCCTCGGCCTGGCCAGCGGGACGCCTGACGGCCGCATGACGATCATGGTGCATGCGGTCTCGGTGGGCGAGACCCGCGCCGCCGAGCCGCTGGTCGAGGCGCTGCTGGCGCAGTATCCGGATTGCCGCATCCTGCTCACCCACATGACCCCGACCGGCCGCGCCACCGGCCGTTCGCTGTTCGGCCGCCATGGCGAGCGCGTGATCCAGTCCTACCTGCCTTACGACACCGGCTTGATGGTGGCGCGCTTCCTGCGCCGCTACCAGCCGCGCGCCTGCATCCTGATGGAGACCGAAGTCTGGCCGAATCTGATCCATGGCTGCGCCCAGGCGGGCGTGCCGGTGGTGCTGGCCAATGCGCGCCTGTCCGAGCGCTCGTTGCGGCGCGGCCAGAAGATGGGGGCCCTGATGACGGATGCGGCGCGCGCCATTACCCTGGTGGCGGCCCAGACCGAGGCCGACGCGCAGCGTATTTCCTCGCTCGGCGCGCCACAGGTGGCGATTACGGGCAGCATCAAGTTCGACGTGGTGCCCCCGGGCGCGGCCCTGGAAAAGGGCGCCTGGCTGCGCGGCCAGATCGGCCAGCGGCCGGTCTTCCTGTGCGCCAGCACGCGCGAGGGCGAGGAAACCCTGATCCTGGACGCCTGGACACGCCATGCCGGCAAGCCCGGGGACGCCCTCCTGATGATCGTACCGCGCCATCCGCAGCGTTTCGACGAGGTGGCGAAGCTGGTCGAAGCGCAGGGTTTGCGTCTGGTGCGCCGTTCCCAGTTGGAGCAGGGCGTGGGCGATGCCGAAGTGCTGCTGGGCGACTCGATGGGCGAGATGTTCGCGTATTACGCGGCCTGCGACTGCGCCTACATCGGCGGCAGCCTGCTGCCGCTGGGCGGCCAGAACCTGATCGAAGCTTGTGCGCTGGGCAAGCCGGTGCTGGTGGGCGAGCATACCTTCAACTTCGCCGACGCCACGGAAGATGCGGTGGCCAGCGGCGGCGCGCTGCGGGTGCCTGGCGCCGCGGCCCTGGCGGCGGAGGCGGCGCGCCTGCTGCGCGACGACGGCGCGCGCCAGGCGATGGGAGCGGCCGCCCTGGCGTTCGCAGGAAGGCACCGGGGCGCGACCCTGCGCACTGTTGAACTCCTGCGACAGATTATCGGATAGGTTTTGTTACCATTCCGAACTGAGCTCGGTTAAAACAAAAGGGGATGACCATGTTGTCAATTAAACACCCGAGACCGGTCAGCAGTGGCAAGCCCGTTGCCGCGTTCGTGCAGGAGCAGATGCAACAGCAGACGGACGAGCCGAAGGAGACAAACGTGACTGCTGGGCCGGACAAACACTCGGTTCCGCCGCTGGTGGCGGGGGCATTCCCGCTGGGCGAGCTGCATTTCTTCGTGCGCTACACGCTGGGCGAGTACACCAGCTTCATGTGGCAGCACGGCGGCTTCCTGATCCGCCGCCGGCGCATCCGCTGGCCGGCCAGCCTGTTCCTGCGACTGAAAAGCACCCTGAGCGCGGCGCTCAACTTCGTCATGCTCGGGCGCGGACGACGGACCTACGAATTCACCATCGACGAACACGGCATCGTTCGCGCCAGCGGGGGTGTGACCCTGATCGAGTGGGAAGACGTCAGTGCCGTGCGCACGTATTCGCGCGGGTTCATGATGGTGCTCAAGCGGGGGACCTTGCCGATTCCTTATCGCTGCCTGTCGGAGGCGCAGGCGGAGGTGATGCGCAGCCTGGCGGCGGCGCGGCATGAGTTGAGTGTTCGCTAAACGCTGGCTGGTCAGCTAATCATGCAAACTTGGGTCCCCGCCTGCGCGGGGATGACGGGTCGAGGTCGCAGACTGACGGCGATAAACCTGGTCGCTAGCTTAAAAAAGCCGTCATCCCCGCGAAGGCGGGGACCCAAGTTTAGCTGCGCAGCCCGAAACCTCTCACTCCGCAAACAACACCGGCATCTCATGCGACTGCTTCCTTAACGCCAGCCGCGCTCCGTCGTAATCCGGATAAATCTCCCCCACCGCCGCCCAGAACGCCGGGCTGTGGTTCATTTCGCGCAGGTGCGCCAGCTCGTGCGCCACGACGTAGTCGACCAGCGCGAGCGGATAGTGAATCAGCCGCCAGTTCAGGCGAATCGCCCCCTGCACCGTGCACGAGCCCCAGCGCGAACCCGCCGAGGACAGCGCGAACGCGCTATACGACACCCCCAGCAGCGGCGCATAGTGATCCAGGCGCTCCACGAACAGGCGCTTGGCCTCCGCCTGGAACCACAGCTTGATGCGCTCCTTCAGCTGCCACTCCGACAGCCCCGGCACCACGCCGATCCACAGTTCCCGATTGGCCGCGTCGTACTGGCAGTGGCTGCGCGAGGCTTCCTCCAGGCGCAGGGTGATCTCGCCGCCCAGGTAAGGCAGGCGTGCGCCGTCCTTCCATTCGATCGGCGGGCGTTGCTGGCGCTGTTCGCGGCGCTCGCCGCGTTCCAGCAGCTTGGTGACGATCCAGCGCTGCTTGGCGCGGATCGCGTTGTCGATGTCGATCTGGGTCACCCGGCGCGGCGCGGTCACGCGCAGGCCGTCGTCGTCGATCATGAAGCCGATCGAACGGCGCGAGGAACGGCGGAGCAGGTAGTCCACCGTATGGTGGCCAAGCACGATGCGCTTCAGGGGAAGATCAGAAGGGCCTACGGGAGGCGAGGGAAGATTGACGCGGGGCGGCGCGGGCGGCGCCTTGAACAGCGGCTGGCTGGGCGGCGCCGGCTTGTCGGCCGGCTTGAGCGCCGCGAAGAATTCCTGTGCAAAGAGTTCCAGCTGGTGCCCGTCGATCTTGGAGGAGGTCATGGTGTGCTGCGGTTTCGAATTCCTGATCTGGGCGCTGATATCGCTTAGCCACCTTTGTAGACGTGGGGCGAAATGACGCGCATTTCTGATTCTATCCAATTTTCGACCTCTTGCATCAGGCTGTCTGGAGTGTGGTTTTCCGGCGATATCGGCTTGCCAATCGAGACCGTGATCAGGCCGGGGCGCTTGATGAAGGAGTTCTTGGGCCAGCACTCGCCCGAATTATGCGCGATCGGCACAACCACGGTTTGGGCTTCCACAGCCAGGCGCGTACCACCGCTCTTGTACTTGCCTTTCTGTCCCACCGGGATGCGCGTCCCTTCCGGGAACATGATAATCCATTGGCCGTCCGCGAGGCGGCGGCGGCCGTGCTTGACCACCTGCGCGAAGGCGTTCTTGCCTTGCGAGCGGTCGATCGGAATCATGCGCAGCAGCGCCATCCCCCAGCCGAAGAAGGGGATGTACAGGATCTCCTTCTTGAAGACATAGACCAGGGGCCGCGTCAGGTTCGGCAGCAGGAAGATGGTCTCCCAGGCCGACTGGTGCTTCGACAGGATGATCGCCGGGCTGTCCGGCAGGTTCTCGTAGCCCTTGAACTGGTAGCGGATGCCGCAAATGACCTTTGCGCACCAGATGATGAAGACGTTCCAGCGCGAGGTGACCCAGAAGCGCTTGTTGTAGGGCAGGGGCGCGGCCAGGAAGCACACGCAGGCCCAGACGACGGTGGCCACGATCATCACGATCGTGAAGAGCAGGGAACGCAGGAACGGGATGAAGTTACGCAAGGGGTCTCCGGACGATATTCTTGTTATGGCGTTGCGGTGGCGTGAAGATTATTGAGGCGGGGCCTTGAGCAGGGCGTCGACCATCGCGGCCAGGTCGGGGAAGACCTGGGTGCCCGGCGGCAGGCCGCCGGTGGCGTTGGTCTTCTCGCCCTTGCCGGTCAGGACCAGGTAGGGCACGCAGCCCAGGATGAAACCGGCCTGCAGGTCGCGCAGCGAGTCGCCGACGGTCGGCACGCCTTTCAGGCTGAGCTTGTAGCGCTTGGCGATCTCCTCGAACATGCCGGCCTTGGGCTTGCGGCAATCGCAGTTGTCGACCGCCGCGTGCGGGCAGAAGAAGATGGCGTCGATGTCGGCGCCCACCAGCTGGGCGCTGGCATGCAGCTTCTGGTGGATCGCGTTCAGGGTCGTGATGTCGAACAGTTCGCGCGCGATGCCCGACTGGTTCGAGGCGATCACGACCCGGTAGCCCGCCTGGTTCAGGCGGGCGATCGCTTCCAGCGAACCGGGGATCGGAATCCACTCCGCCGGCGACTTGATGAAGTCGGGCGAATCGTGGTTGATGACCCCGTCCCGGTCGAGGATGATGAGCTTCATAACACTACCCTTACAGACTTACGCCGCGAGCTTCGAGATGTCGGCAACGCGGTTCATCATGCCGTGCAGCTGCGACAGCAGCGCGAGGCGGTTGTTGCGCAAGGCCAGGTCCTCGGCCATCACCATCACGTCGTTGAAGAAGGCGTCCACGTCGTCGCGCAGCTGGGCCAGGGTCTTCAGGGTGCCGGTGAAGTCGCCGCTCGCGAACGCCGCGTCCACGCTCGGACGGACACGCTGAATCGCGGCAGCCAGGTTCTTCTCGGCCTGCTCCTGCAGCAGCCCTTCCTGCACCTCGCCAATGGCGGCCTCGGTCTTCTTGAGGATGTTGGTGATGCGCTTGTTGGCGGCGGCCAGCGACTCGGCTTCCGGCAGGGCGGCGAAGGCCTGCACGGCTTCCAGGCGCTGCACCACGTCGTCGACGCGGTCCGGATTCTGGGCCAGCACGGCTTCCACTTCGTTCGGCGAGAAGCCGCGCTCGCGCAGCATGCCGCGCAGGCGGTCCAGCATGAACACCGTCACTTCGGCACGAGGATCCTTGAATGCGGCCTGGCCTTCGAACACGGCCGCGGCGTCGGCCAGCAGGTCCGAGATCGACAGCGGCAGGCGCTTCTCGACCAGCATGCGCATCACGCCCAGGGCGTGGCGGCGCAGCGCGAACGGATCCTTCTCGCCGGTCGGCTGCAGGCCGATGGCCCAGATGCCGACCAGGGTTTCCAGCTTGTCGGCCAGCGCGGCGGTGAGGCCGGTGTTGGTCGAGGGCAGGGCGTCGCCGGCGAAGCGCGGCTGGTAGTGCTCGGAGGCGGCCAGGGCCACTTCCTCGTGCTCGCCGTCGTGGCGCGCGTAATAGGTGCCCATGATGCCTTGCAGCTCGGGGAACTCGCCCACCATGTCGGTCAGCAGGTCGGCCTTGGCCAGGCGTGCGCCGCGTTCCGCCAGCGGCACGTCGTAGCCCAGGCGGCGCGCGATGCTGCTGGCCAGGATGGTGACGCGCTCGGTACGCTCGGCCTGGGTGCCCAGCTTGTTGTGGTAGACCACGCTGGCGAGGTGCGGCAGGCGCGACTCGAGGGTTTTCTTCTTATCTTGTTCGAAGAAGAACTTGGCGTCCGACAGGCGCGGGCGCACTACGCGCTCGTTGCCGCCGATGATGGCCGAAGGATCGTCGGTCTGCAGGTTCGACACGATCAGGAAGCGCGAGCGCAGCTTGCCATTGGCATCGGTCAGCGCGAAGTACTTCTGGTTGGTCTGCATGGTCAGGATCAGGCATTCCTGCGGCACCGCCAGGAATTCCTCCTCGAAGCGGCACTCGTAAACCACCGGCCATTCGACCAGCGCGGCCACTTCATCGAGCAGCGATTCCGGCATCAGGACCTGGTCGGCGCCTGCCTTGTCCAGCAGCTGACGGCGGATGCTTTCCTTGCGCGCTTCCGCGCTCGACAGCACCTTGCCTTCGCTTTCCAGCACGTTCGCGTAATTATCCGCGTGCGGGATGGCGATCTGGCCGCCGTGCGACAGGAAGCGGTGGCCCATGGTGTGGCGGCCGGCTTCGAGGCCGAGCAACGACAGCGGGAGCACTTGTTCGCCGTGCAGGGCGACCAGCAGGTGCACCGGGCGCACGAACTGCACGGTCGCGCCATCCGGGCGCTGGTAGCTCATCACCTTCGGGATCGGCAGCTTGGCGACGGTGTCGGCCAGCACGTCCTGGAGGGCGCCTGCCAGCGCGCTGCCGGCGGCGGTGTAGGTGTAGAAGAAGCTTTCCGCCTTGCCGTCCTGTGCGCGTTCCAGGTCCGACACCTGCAGGTCGGGGAAGCCCAGCGCGGCCAGCTTCTTGGCCAGCGGTGCGCTCGGATTGCCGTCCTTGTCCAGGGCGACGGATACCGGCAGGACTTTTTCGCGGATCGACTTGTCGGGCGAGGTGCCGCGCACATTGGTGATCGTGACCGCCAGGCGGCGCGGGGTGGCGTGGGTGGTGGCGACGCTGTCGGCTTCCAGGAAGTCGCGCGCCTTCAGGCCGTTGGTGATGCCGGCGGCAAAGGCCGCGCCCAGCTTGACGAGGGCCTTCGGCGGCAGTTCTTCGGTCTGGATTTCGACGAGGAGAGTCTGATTCATGGTCTGTTCTTGTCTGTTCAAGCTGCGGCTTTATCAGCGGCGGGCAGCATGGGGAAGCCGAGCTTCTCGCGCGAGTCGTAGTAGGCCTGGGCGACCAGGCGCGACAGGGTGCGCACGCGGCCGATGTAGGCGGCGCGTTCGGTCACCGAGATGGCGCCGCGCGCATCCAGCATGTTGAAGCTGTGCGAGGCCTTCATGATCTGCTCGTAGGCCGGCAGGGTCAGCTGCAGCTCGACCAGGCGCTTGGCCTCGGCTTCGTGGTTGGCGAAGGCCTGGAACAGCAGCTCGGTGTTCGCGTGCTCGAAGTTGTAGGTCGACTGCTCGACTTCGTTCTGGTGGAACACGTCGCCGTACGAAAGCGTCTTTTTGACCCCGTTCTCTTCCCACTCGGTCCACACCAGGTCGTAGACGTTCTCCACGCCCTGCAGGTACATGGCCAGGCGTTCGATGCCGTAGGTGATCTCGCCCAGCACCGGCTTGCAATCCAGGCCGCCGACTTGCTGGAAATAGGTGAACTGGGTGACTTCCATGCCGTTCAGCCAGACTTCCCAGCCCAGGCCCCAGGCGCCCAGGGTCGGGCTTTCCCAGTCGTCCTCGACGAAGCGCACGTCGTTCTTCTTCAGGTCCAGGCCCAGGGCCTCGAGCGAACCGAGATAGAGATCCAGGATGTTCTCAGGGGCCGGCTTGAGGACCACCTGGTACTGGTAGTAGTGCTGCAGGCGGTTCGGGTTCTCGCCGTAGCGGCCATCCTTCGGGCGGCGCGAAGGCTGCACATAGGCGGCGCGCCATGGTTCCGGGCCGATCGCACGCAGGAAGGTGCCGGTGTGGAAGGTGCCCGCGCCGACTTCCATGTCGTAGGGCTGGAGCAGGGCGCAGCCCTGCTTGTCCCAGTAGGACTGCAGGGTCAGGATGATTTGTTGGAATGTGAGCATCTTGGATGGGCGACGCGGGAATCTTGCCGCGCACAGGGTAAGTTTGCCAAATGACCAATTCTACTGAATTTTTCCCAGCCTCTGGGGCAGATTTAACTCAGCAGTTCGAATTGGAGAGGGTTGATTTATGCGCTTTGCTTACTGCGGTAGCGCCGCCCGGCGAACCAGGCGCCGAGGAGCGCCAGCGCGCCCAGGACCAGGAAGGCGGCATTGCCGAAGCGGACATAGGGCGTGAAGCCGGCCGTGCCGCGCAGCGTGGCGGTCAGCATGCCTTCTTCATAGAAGGGCAGCAGCTGGGTGATCGTGCCGCGTCCGTCGATGATCGCCGTGGCGCCGTCGTTGGTCGAGCGCAGCATCGGCCGCCCGGTTTCGAGGGTGCGCATGCGCGAGATCTGCAGGTGCTGCGGGATCGCCACCGACTGGCCGTACCAGGACAGGTTCGACACGTTCAGCAGCAGGGTCGCCGGGCGCGGCGCATTGCGCAGCTGGTAGGCGATCTCCTCGCCGAACACGTCTTCGTAGCAGATATTGGGCAGCACCAGCTGGTCCTTCACCGCGAACGGCGCCTGCAGCGCCTTGCCGCGCGTGGCGTCGTTCAGCGGCAGGTTCAGCATGTCGGTGAACCAGCGGAAGCCCGGCGGGATGAATTCGCCGAAGGGCACCAGGTGCGCCTTGTCGTAACGGTAGGGCTGCGGCTGCGGCGACAGGGCAACCACGCTGTTGGCGTATTGCTGCGGGCCGTCGAGCAGGGGCATGCCGAGCGCCAGCGTGCTGCCGGTGGCGGTCGAGAATTGCTGCAGCCCTTCCAGGTAGCCGTCGGGCAGCTGGTGCGGGAAGACGGGAATCGCGGTCTCCGGCGTGGCCACCAGGTCGGCCGGCGCCTGGGTGATCATGCCGCGGTACTTGTCCAGGATGCTGTTCAGGAAAGCCAGGTCGAACTTGCGGTCTTGCGGGATGTTCCCCTGCAGCAGGCGCACGGTGATCGGCTGGCCGGTTTCCTCGGTCCAGGCGACGGTGCGCAGGCCTGCGCCGGCCGCCAGCACCACCGCCAGCAGGCCGATGGCCGGCCAGCGTGCGCGCTGGGTCAGCATCACGATGCAGCCGGCGCACAGTGCCACCAGCACGCCGATGCCGTACACGCCGACCAGCGGCGCATAGCCAGCGAGCGGCGCGGTGTCGTGGGCGTAGCCGGAGGCCGCCCACGGGAAGCCCGTGAACACCCAGCCGCGCAGCCATTCGGACAGGCCCCAGGTCACCGGCAGCACCAGCAGCAGGAAGGCGCCGACCGGCAGCGACCAGCGGCGGCGCAGCCAGGTGGCCACGCCGGTGGCGAAGGCCCCGTACAAGCCCATGTACAGGCCGAGCAGGATCACGCCGATCGTCGCCAGGAAGATCGGCAGGTGCGCGAAGCGCGTCATGAAGACGTACAGCCAGTGCATGCCGGCCACCGACCAGCCGAAGCCGAAGGCCCAGCCGAGCAGGGTGGCGCGGCGCGTCGAGCTGCCCATGCCCACCTGGTAGAACAGCCAGGCCAGGGCCAGGAACTGCACCGGCCACCAGCCGTAGGGCTGGAAGGACAGCAGGGAGCTCAGGCCGGCCAGGGTGGCGACGGCCAGGCCGAGGGGCGAGGGACGATTGCCGCGCAGGGACGGATCAGGCGCCACCGTGGGCTTGGTACGGCGGCGCAGCATCAGTCGTGGTCGTCTTCAGGCAGCGGAAGCTTCTCGACCAGCAGCACGTGGATCTGGCGGGCGTCGGCGCGCAGGACCTCGAAACGCAGGTTCTCCAGGTCGAACACCTCGCCCTTGTGGGGCATGCGCCCGAGGTGGCTGGCGACCAGGCCGCCGATGGTGTCGACGTCGTCCTCGGGCAGGTCGGCGCCAATCTCTTCGTTGAATTGCTCGATCTCGGTCAGCGCCTTGACGCGCCAGCGCGGGCCCAGCTGGCCCTCCTTGATCGACAGGATGTTGTCTTCTTCCTCGTCGAAGTCGTATTCGTCCTCGATGTCGCCGACGATCTGCTCGAGCACGTCCTCGATGGTGATCAGGCCGGCCACGCCGGAGTACTCGTCGACCACGATGGCCATGTGGTTATGGTTGGCGCGGAAGTCGCGCAGCAGCACGTTCAGGCGCTTCGATTCCGGGATGAAGATGGCCGGGCGCAGCATGTCGCGCACGTCGAATGATTCTTCAGCGTAATAACGCAGCAGGTCCTTGGCCAGCAGGATGCCGACCACCTTGTCGCGCTCGCCTTCGATGGCGGGGAAGCGCGAGTGGGCGGTTTCCAGCACGGTCGGCAGCCATTCCTCGATCGGCTTGGTGATGTCGATCACGTCCATCTGGGAACGGGGCACCATGATGTCGCGCACGGACAGGTCGGAGACCTGGAACACGCCCTCGATCATGGACAGCGCGTCGGCGTCGATCAGGTTGCGTTCGTGGGCTTCGTGCAGGACTTCGAGGAGTTCTGCGCGATTTTCTGGCTCGGGGGAGATGAGTGCGGTCAGCCGTTCGAACAGCGACCGATGGGGTTTGGCGTCCGATCGGACGTCACTGGGATACTCGGGCATAGTTGGCGTGAAGCCGTTGTTACGATGGGCATAGGATACACCAAAAGCCCGATTGCCTGATTTTGATGCAGACGGAAACTGGCTCTTGTGGTCATGCATGGGTGCGCCACGGGGCCCGGGCTTGTCCTATAGTCGGGGTAGTCCCCTACAGGAGCCAGTCATGCCAGTGCTCAATATCAACGGCGCCACGACCACCCTGAATGTTCCCGACGACATGCCCCTGCTGTGGGCGCTGCGCGACGTGGCCGGCCTGACCGGCACCAAGTTCGGCTGCGGCGTCGCCCTGTGCGGAGCCTGCACGGTGCACGTGGACGGCCAGCCGGTGCGTTCCTGCGTCACTCCGGTCGGCAGCGTGGCCGGCAAGCAGATCGTCACCATCGAGGCCATCGGCAAGGATCCGGTCGGGGCGAAAGTCCAGGCGGCCTGGCGCGAAGTCGACGTGGTCCAGTGCGGCTACTGCCAGTCCGGCCAGATCATGGCGGCCACGGCCTTGCTCAAGGCCACGCCCAAGCCGGGCGATGCCGACATCGACAATGCGATGACGGGCAATATCTGCCGCTGTGGGACCTACAACCGCATCCGCAAGGCGATCAAAATCGCCGCGGCCAGCTGAGGAGGGCGTCATGGAAGGGCTCAAGCAAGCGATGACGGAACTGTCGCGTCCCCCGGCCGTGGATGGACTACCGGATTCCGAAGCGCGCCGGCGCTTCATGCGCCTGGGCGCGGCTTCCGGCGGCGGCCTGCTGCTCGGCTTCTCGCTGTTCGGCTGCAAGCGCCAGGAAGAGAACCGGCAGGAGAAACCGTCCGAGAGCGCCGTCGGCCAGGCCACCGACAGGGCCTCGGCCCAGCCGGCCGGGCTGGCCCAGGACGCCTTCATCCGCATCGGGCGCGACGGCATCGTCACCCTGATCGTGCACAAGGTCGAGATGGGGCAGGGCACCTTCACCGCCATGCCGATGCTGCTGGCCGAGGAGCTGGGCGCCGATTTGTCCAAGGTGAAGCTGGAGCAGGCGCCGGCCAACAACAAGCTGTACGCCGACCCGCTGCTGGGCGGCCAGGTGACGGGCGGCTCGACCTCGGTGCGCGGCGCATGGAAGCCGTTGCGCGAGGCCGGCGCCATGGTGCGCGGCGTGCTGGTGGCCGCTGCGGCCAAGCAGTGGAACGTGGACGCGGGCGAATGCGCGGTGGTCGCTGGCACGGTCACCCACGACGCTTCGGGACGCAGCGCCCATTTCGGCGAGCTGGTCGATGCGGCCGCGAAGATGGAGTTGCCCAAGAACCCGGCGCTCAAGGATGCCGCGCAGTTCACCCTGATCGGCAAGCCGCACAAGCGCCTCGATTCGCCCTCCAAGTGCGACGGCACGGCGCTGTTCGGCATCGATGCGCGCCTGCCCGGGATGCTGGTGGCGGCCGTGACAGCCTCGCCCGTGGTGGGCGGCAAGCTGGCCACGGTCGACGAGCAGAAGGCGCTCGCCGTCCCCGGCGTGCGCGAGATCCTGAGAATCGACAACGCGGTGGCCGTGGTGGGCGAGCACATGTGGGCCGCGCGCAAGGGACTGGAAGCGGCGGCGCCCACCTGGAACGACGGCGCAAACGGCAACGTGAGCACGGCCAGCATCGTGGCCGACATGATGAAGGTGTCGAGCGGCGAGGGCGCGGTCGCGCGCGACGTGGGCGGCGCGTTGCGCAAGCTGGACGACAAAGGCGGGCGGCGCATCGACGCGGTCTACGAGGTGCCCTTCCTGGCCCACGCCACCATGGAGCCGATGAACTGCACGGTGGACCTGAAGAACGACGGCTGCGACATCTGGTGCGGCACCCAGGTCCCGGTGCTGGCCCAGGCGGCGGCCGCCAAGCTCACCGGACTGGGCGAAGGGCAGGTGCGGGTGCATAACTTCTACCTGGGCGGCGGTTTCGGGCGCCGGCTCGAGGTCGACTACGTGGCCCAGGCCGTGGCCCTGGCCAAGACCGCCAAGAGCGGCAAGCCGCTCAAGTTCGTGTGGACCCGCGAGGAAGACATCCAGCACGACATGTACCGGCCCTATTACGTGGACCGGCTGTCCGCGCGCCTGGACGACAAGGGCCGGCCGCAAGCCTGGTTCCATCGGGTGACCGGTTCCTCGATCATGGCGCGCTTCGCGCCGCCGGCGGTCAAGGACGGCATCGACCCGGACGCGGTCGAGGGCGCGCGCGACCTGCCGTATGCGATTCCGGACCTGCGGGTCGAATACGTGCGCCACGAGCCGCCGATCCCGACCGCCTTCTGGCGCGGCGTGGGCCCGACCCACAACATCTTCGTGGTCGAGAGCTTCATCGACGAACTGGCGCATGCGGCCAAGCAGGATCCTGTCGCTTATCGCCGAGCGCTGCTGGAAAAGTCGCCGCGTACCCTGGGCGTGCTGAACCTGGCGGCCCAGAAGGCCGGATGGGGCCGGCCCCTGAAGCCGATCGCGGGAAGGCGCGTGGGACGCGGCATCTCCTGCCAGTTCGCCTTCGGCACCTACATGGCGCAGGTGTGCGAAGTCTCGGTGGGGCCGGACGGCGAAGTGAAGGTGCACCGCGTGGTGTGCGCGGTGGACTGCGGGCAGGCGGTGAATCCGGACACCATCACGGCGCAGATGGAAGGCGGCATCGTGTTCGGCCTGAGCGCGGCGCTGTGGGGAGAAATCACCCTGGACAAGGGCAGGGTGCAGCAGTCGAACTTCGGCGACTACCGGGTGATGCGGATGAACGAGTCGCCGACGGTGGAGGTGCACCTGGTGACCAGCCGCGACGATCCGGGCGGGATCGGCGAACCCGGGACCTCGGGAATCGCGCCGGCCCTGGCCAATGCGGTGTTCGCTGCGACCGGGCAGCGGATCAGGAAGCTGCCGATCGGCGGCCAGCTGAAAAAGGCGTGAACCGGTAAATGCCGGCGGCCCCGCCGCCGGCGCGTGGCATCAATCCGAGTACGGATCCGGGTAGCCCAGCGCTTCCATGATGTCGCGCTCGAGCTGTTCCATTTCCTCGGCTTCCTCGTCGTGCTCGTGGTCGAAGCCCTGCGCATGCAGCACCCCGTGCACCACCAGGTGGGCGACATGCTCCTCGACCGTCTTCTTCTGCTCGTCCGCCTCGCGCTGCAGCACGTCGGTGCACAGCACGATGTCGGCTTGCACCGGCTCCTCGTCGCCCAGCTCCTCGCCCTCGTTATAGGCGAAGGTCAGCACATTGGTGGCGTAGTCCTTGCCGCGGTATTCGCGGTTCAGGGCCTTGCCCTCTTCGGCGTCGACGAAGCGGATGGTCAGTTCGGCGGGACCGAGCAGCGAGGACTCGACCCAGCGCCGCAGGTCGGCTTCGGTGATCTCGCTTTCCAGGCGCGGATCGGCGAACTGGACTTCCAGTTCAAGAGGATGTTTTTTTTCTTGCATTTTTCACCGGGGCGGGTTTGGGAAGGGCGGCCAGTTCCTGGATCGAGGTGTTCTTTTCGTACGCATCGATAATACGCGCAACCAGCGGATGGCGCACCACGTCCGCGCTCGAGAAGTGGGTGAAGGCGATCCCGCGCACGTCCTTCAGCACGTGCATGGCGTCGACCAGGCCCGAGCGCTGGGTCTTGTGCAGGTCGACCTGGGTCACGTCGCCCGTGACCACGGCCTTGCTGCCGAAGCCGATACGGGTCAGGAACATCTTCATCTGCTCCACCGTCGTGTTCTGCGCCTCGTCCAGGATGACGAAGGCGTGGTTCAGGGTGCGGCCGCGCATGTAGGCCAGCGGGGCGATCTCGATCACCTGCTTCTCGAACAGCTTCTGGGTGCGGTCGAACCCGAGCAGGTCGTAGAGCGCGTCGTACAGCGGGCGCAGGTAGGGATCGACTTTCTGGGTCAGGTCGCCGGGCAGGAAGCCCAGGCGCTCGCCCGCTTCCACGGCCGGACGGGTCAGGATGATGCGCTTGACGGCGTCGCGTTCGAGCGCGTCGACGGCGCAGGCCACCGCCAGGTAGGTCTTGCCGGTGCCGGCCGGGCCGATGCCGAAGCTGATGTCGTGCTCGAGCACCGCGCGCAGGTACTGGATCTGGTGCGGGGTGCGGCCGCGCAGGTCGCTGCGGCGGGTCTTGAGGGTGGGGCTGGTGGTCTCGGGCGATTCCCCGGCCTCTTCTCCTTCCTCTTCGGTCTTGGCCTCGGCAGGCGCAGAGGATGTCGATGCGCCCTCGATCTTTGGCTTGAGCCCGGCGCGCTGCTCCACCAGCGCCAGCTGCACTTCCTCGATCGGCACGACCTTGTTGGCGACGGCGTAGAAACGCTCGAGCAGTTCGACCGCGCGCTCGGCATTGCTGCCGCTGACGATGAACTTCTCGCCGCGCCGGAAGATGGTCACGTCCAGGGCAGCCGAGATCTGGCGCAAATTCTCGTCAAGCGGGCCGCACAGGTGGGCGAGCCGCGTGTTGTCGAGCGGCTCGGGGATGAAGTACGAGGGCTGGGTGGCTTGTGTTTTCAACTGGCTTTGGCAATCGTATCAAGGTTAGCGACGAGTTCGCCGCGCAGGTAGTAGTCGTGACTGGCGACGATGCGCACGTCGACCAGCTGGCCGACCAGGCTGGCTCCGGCCTGGCCAGGCTCGAAGTTGACCACGCGGTTGCCGTCGGTGCGGCCGGCCAGGTGGCCGGCGTCGCGCTTGGCCGGTCCTTCGACCAGCACGCGCTGCACCGTGCCGACCATGGCCGCGCTGTGCTTGCGGGTGTTGGCGTCGATCAGGGCCTGCAGGCGCTGCAGGCGCGCCAGCTTGACCTCGTGCGGGGTGTCGTCCTCGAGGTTGGCGGCTGGGGTGCCCGGACGCTTGCTGAAGATGAAGCTGAAGCTGTTGTCGAAGCCGACGTCCTCCACCAGCTTCATCATGGCCTCGAAATCGGCATCGGTCTCGCCGGGGAAGCCGACGATGAAATCCGAGGAAATCGTGATGTCGGGCCGCACTGCGCGCACGCGGCGGATGATCGACTTGTATTCGAGCGCCGTGTAGCCGCGCTTCATGGCGCCGAGGATGCGGTCGGAACCATGCTGCACCGGCAAATACAGGTTGTTGGCCAGCTGCGGAATCTTCGCGTAGGCGTCGATCAGGCGCTGGTTGAATTCCTTCGGGTGGCTGGTGACGAAGCGCATGCGCTCGATGCCGGGAATCTCGGCGATGTATTCGAGCAGCAGGGCGAAGTCGGCAACCTCGCCGTTTTCCATCGTGCCGCGGAAGGCGTTCACGTTCTGGCCCAGCAGCATGATTTCCTTCACACCCTGGGCGGCGAGGCCGGCGACCTCGGTCAGCACGTCTTCGAAGGGGCGCGAGACTTCCTCGCCGCGGGTATAGGGCACCACGCAGTAACTGCAGTACTTGCTGCAGCCTTCCATGATCGAGACATAGGCGACCGGGCCGTCGACCTTGGCCGGCGGCAGGTGGTCGAATTTCTCGATCTCGGGGAAGGAGATGTCGACCTGGGCCGCGCCGGTCTGGCGGCGGTTCTGGATCAGCTGGGGCAGGCGGTGCAGGGTCTGCGGGCCGAAGACCACGTCGACGTGGGGCGCGCGCTTGACGATGGCTTCGCCTTCCTGCGAAGCCACGCAGCCGCCCACGCCGATCACGAGCTCGGGCTTGTTGCGCTTGAGCTCCTTCAGGCGGCCCAGGTCGGAAAAGACTTTTTCCTGGGCCTTCTCACGGATCGAGCAGGTATTGAACAGGATCACGTCGGCATCCTCGGGCGTGTCGGTGCGCACCAGTCCGTCGGACGAGCCGAGCACATCCACCATCTTGTCCGAGTCGTACTCGTTCATCTGGCAACCGAAGGTCTTGATAAATACTTTTTTCTGCATGGAATGCTGTCGTGAAAGGAGAGCTGCTGCTTTGGCAACCCGTGGGCCCAGTTTACCTTATATCGCCTGAAGCCCCGGAAAGCGGCGCGTGCGCACCCGCTTTTTTATGCCGCTAGGAATGATTTATTTCTTAACCTAAAGTTATTGCAAAGCTGCTCAGATTGTTAAATGTTGGCTGCCGAACAAAGTGCGTTTGCATGCAGCGATTAAAATTTGTTTCGAGATATTTCTTTTTGTAAATCAATGGCTTCCGTGCGAGTTCCCATTTACAAAATATGTGAAGGAAATCTCTTGCGTGCGCCACACTTTGGCCCCATGTGCTGAAATGCCTATGTGACAAGCTTTCCGCACGATAGCTTGATTTCTGACAATGACTCACATGCGCCGTTTCGATATCGGACCGACGTGTAACACTGATAATTTGTTCGAAAGACAAGTACGCATGTGGGGAGCAAGACGTGGGAGCGCATGCACTCCGGGTCGTTTCAAAGGGTTTTCCTTAAGGGGATTTTCAGACTTGCGCTGTGTAATCCCTGAAACGGTTCCGGGAACTTATGTTGACGAAAGATAGTCTTTAACAAAAGTTCGCAAGGGAACTATTTTAACCAAACTCGTGAGGTAAACATCATGGCACAACAGCATCATGCTCTGTCTTCGCAGGAAAGTTATAACCCGAACCACCTGCTGGACATCCTGCTCGGGAAAATGCAGCTGAAGAATGACGCCGCGCTGTCGCGCATGCTCGAGGTGGCCCCTCCGGTCATCAGCAAGATCCGCCACCACCGTCTGCCGGTCGGCGCCTCGCTCCTGATCCGCATGCACGAAGTCACCGGTATGAGCATCCGCGACCTGCGCGACCTGATGGGCGACCGCCGCACCAAATATCGCCTGTCGGACGCACAAGGCCGTCCGAAGCCAGAAGAGAAGGCAGCCCAGGCCGCCGCGGCCGCAGCTGCGCAACAACAGCAAGGCCAGCAACAGCAGGGCCAGGGCCAGCAGTCCAACGAAGCTACGTCGTCAGGCAGCGGCACCTCGTCGACCGGCAACTATGCGCACTGATGCCGGGGGCATGACAGCCGCGACTGTCATGCCTTCGGTGTCGCAAGGTAGCGGCGCCGCTGCCTGACCGGGCGGCGCCGCACCGTTTTTCAGTACTTTTTCTTCCGCTAATGTCCGCCCTGAGGCTTCAGGCCATCAGGATCGCGGCCATTTCTTCGAACTGCAGTTCCGTTTCGTGGAACACGTGCAGCCACGCTTCTTCCGACAGGCCAAGGGCCGCCCATGCCACGCTGGACACGGCCGGCGCCAGTTCATCCGGCTCGCCGGCCAGGTCGAGCGCATGCGCCACGGCGTTGGCCACGTGCACGATGGTGGCCAGGAATCCCGCGCCCGCTTGCTCGGGCGCGTGATGCCATTCGATGGCCTGGCGCATCGTGTCCGAGAAATTCCAGTGCTCCGCCAGGGCCACCCCGGCCGCCACGTGGTCGATGCCGATCACGGCGCGTTCGAGCGCCAGCAATTCGCCGTCGTCCAGGCTGCGGCGCGCCAGCACGGCCTGGTAGTGTTCCGGATAGCGGGTCACCAGCACCAGGCGCCCGATGTCGTGCAGCAGGCCGGCGGTGAAGGCATAGTCCTGGTTGAAGCGTACGCGCCGCGCCAGCACCCGTGCACAGGCCGCCGTCGCCACCGAATGGCGCCAGAAGGCCTTGTCGCTGAAGCCCGGGCAGCGCCCGGTCGGGAAGCAGCCGGTCATGGCCGCCGCCGTGATCAGGTTGCGCGTGGTCTGGAAGCCCAGGAAGGTCATCGCCTGCTGGATGGTGGTGACCTTGACCTGCAGCCCAAAGCTCGACGAGTTGGCCAGGCGCAGGGTCTTTGCCGTCAGGGCCTGGTCCAGGGCCACTTTTTTCGCCAGCACCGAGATGTCGAGGTCTTCCTGTTCGATGGCGCCGAGCAGCTCCATCACGACGGCGGGCAGCGAGGGCAGGTCTTCCAGGCCGTCGGCCAGGTCGCTCGGTTCCAGCATCATGGCGCCACCCCGCGCTGGAGGCGGTAGTCCTCGACGTAGCGGCGCAGCAGGCCGGTGGCCCAGTCGTCGTGGTTGTCGCGGTCGTTGTTGCGGAAGACGTGGTCCAGCCTGGCCTGGACGGCTGCCGGATCGGGCGCTTCGGCTTGTTCGGACCGCGCCACCGGCACGGTGTCGATACCGTGCCGCGCGAGCGAGGCGATGATGGCTTCGCTCAGGACCGCACCCTTGGCCAGCAGCACCAGGCCGTTCAGGTCCAGCAATTCATGCGACAGCACCATGCCGGGTGTCGCATGGTTCAGGGCGACCAGCTGATAGGCTTCGCTCATTGTCTTCTCCTGCCATTTCTTTCTATTAATTCCTCATCGATCTTAACATTGGGAACTAGCTTGTCGGCCGACCATCGCAAAGACTGTCGTGTTCTTGCCGCAAGTCGATACCCTCGTCGAATGAATAGGTCACCAGACCTATTAAAGTGGAAATGTTGTACTCTTTGCCACCGGCCGGATCGGTTCCGGCCGCACCAACGTAGAGGAGACGTATGAAACTGTATTTCGCCCCGGGCGCCTGCTCGCTCGCGCCGCACCTGGTCCTGCTGCAGCTTGGCCTGCCTTTCACCGCCGAGCGCGTCAGCCTGCGCACCAAGCTGACCAAGGACGGCGTCGATTACCGCAGCATCAATCCGAAGGGCCAGCTGCCGGCCCTGGAGCTGGACGACGGCAAGCTGCTGACCGAGAACGCCGCCGTGCTGCAATACATCGCCGACCAGGCGCCGGAGAGCGGCCTGGCGCCGGCCCCGGGCAGCTTCGCGCGCTACCAGCTGATGGAGTGGCTGAGCTACCTGTCGACCGAGGTGCACAAGCGCTTCTCGCCGATGTTCTCGCCAGGCTGCACCGACGAGATCCGCCAGGCCGCGTGGGTGAGCCTGGCCGCTCCGCTGACCTACCTGGCGGGCAAGGTCGACGGCGGGCGCTACCTGATGGGCGAGCAGTTCACCGTCGCCGACGCCTACCTGTTCGCGATCCTGAACTGGATCGGCTTCGCCAAGTTCACGATGAACGACTGGCCGACCCTGCAGGATTATCACGCCCGTGTGGCGGCCCTGCCGGCGGTGCAGGAGGCGATGAAGCGCGAAGGCCTGGCGTGAGCCTGGTGCGCCGCGCCTGGCCGTCACGGGGTACCATGCGCGCATGAATCGTTATATTGCTTTGCTGCGCGGCATTAACGTAGGCCGCGCAAAGCGCATCGCCATGGCCGACCTGTGCAGGATGTTCAGCGAGCTCGGCTATACCAGCGTGAAGAGTGTGCTCAACAGTGGCAACGTGGTCTTCGACGCCGGCGGCATGAAGACCGCGGACGCCGCCGTGGCCATCGAGGAAGCGCTGGTACTGCGCCTGGGGGTGGGGGCGAAAGTCTTCGTGCTCGACCATCTGGAACTGGCGGACATCGTCGCCGACAATCCGCTGCTGGATCAGGCTGCCGATCCGGCGCGTTTGTACACCTTCCTGCTGACGGGGGAGGAGCAGCGCGCGCTGGTGACGGAGCTGTGCGCACGCGAATGGGGTGTGGAATCGCTGGCCCTGGGCCGGCGTGCCGCCTATGTGTGGTGTCCGGAAGGAATGCTCGACAGCGCCGCTGCGACAGCGCTGGGCAAGCAACTGGGAGACGGGACCACGTCCCGCAACTGGAATACGATCATGCGGCTGCACGGCCTGTGCAGCAACGGCGCCTGCCTGTCCTAGTCAAGACGCACCCAGGACGCGCCCGCGTCCTGGTTTCCTCATGCATTCAAGCTTGGTGGACGTCCTCCTTCACTTGAACTTTTCGCTGCTATCCCGGCTTGCCCGGTAGCCGATCAGGATCAGCCCCACCAGCATCATCGCGAATACCTCGGGTTCGGGCAATTCCGACATATTCGCAGGCGGCATGACGATGGTATTGCGGCTGGTAACGGACAGGTTGCGTACCGGTTGGGCCTGCTGCCCTGCATTACTGGAAACAAGTTCGATGGCGGCCGCTTGCGCCGTGCTGCCCAGGCAGAGCGCGAGTGCCGCGGCGAGTGCATATCTTTTCATAAGCGTTCCTTTTCCTGACTGAATCCACGCACCACAGGTCGCGTCATGCGCCTTGCGGGCTTCGAATTCCGACATCAGGATAGCAAAATTCGCAGCAATGGCTGCGTTCAATTGGAACTGATGAGTTGCAGAAAGAAGTCATCAGTTTCGCGCCAGATGACTACACGTTGCCTACATGGCGGCGTCTATATCACGCAACAAAAATGGTTTTTGGAATTAATGAAAGGATGATAACGATTGGTCAGCTCTTCAATGTGATTTGTGCAATAACTCGTCAATTCTTTGGTATCTTCATAATAAATGCTATCAGTTGGATAAGATTTTTCGTTATCGAACTCATCATAATCGCGCCGATTAAAACTTTTTTCTCCACACGGTATACACCTCTGTTTTCTTTGGGGGTATAGTCTCCATATCCCTATTGCCTTCGGGCATCAAAGCAATACCAAACGAACACGTTTGGAGCAGGCGCCGCCGCGCATTTTGGCGATCAGCAATTCGCGATCGCAACGGTGGCCAGCCTAGGCCACCGCCGTCTCCACGAGCAGCATGCCGGAGCGGCAAGCAGTACCACAGCACCGACGCACCCACACACGTAGAGTACCGAGATGCCCAACTTTGCACGAATTCAGATTGCCTTCAAGAACATTTACGTCCGTATCGCGACCGCCATGCTGCTCGGCCTGGTCGTGGCGCTGGCAATCTATAAAGCCGATGTACCGCAAGACACCAGCCCCGTGATCCATTCGCAGAACATTGCCGAAATCACCCAGCTGGCCGAGCAGAAGGGCCGCCTCGAGTATTTGCTGATCGCCAAGCCGCTGTCGGACTCGCCGCGCTACGTCTATAAGTTCAAGGACGCGGCCCAGCTGCACGTGGTGAAGGTGCCCAGCACCTCGCACCTGTCGCTCGAGCGCGAAGTGCTGCTCAAGAATGCGATTCCGTACTCGATCGCCAAGGACGAGTTCCTGTCGACCCACAAGGCCGTCATGGACGAGGGCGAGACCGCGCTCGACAAGACCGGCAGCTTCCTCAAGCGCCACGCCTTCGACATCGCGGTGGTCGTGCTGGTCCTGTACCTGATCAAGTTCGGCATCCCGGGCATGGGCATGAGCGCTTCGGTCATCACCCCGGACAAGCTCAAGGGCAGCATGGACGACCTGATCGGCATGGACGACATCAAGCAGGAAGTCCTGCACCTGGAAGACATGATCCGCAACCGCGACGAATACCAGTCGCACAACATCGACAAGCCGTTCAACGTCATGCTGACCGGCCCGGCGGGCACCGGCAAGACCAAGCTGGTCGGCTACCTGGCCAAGCGCCTGAACATGCCGATGATCTCGGCCTCGGGCTCGGCGCTGGAATCGGGCTACGTCGGCGGCGGCTCCAAGGCCCTGAACGCCCTGTACCGCAAGGCTTGCGCCAAGGGCAAGTGCATCATCTTCCTGGATGAGGCGCAGAGCCTGTTCATGCCGCGCGGCCGCAGCGAAAAGAAGTGGGAAGACGACACCGCCAACACCATGCTGGGCCTGCTGGACGGCGTGAAGAGCGACAAGGGCCAGGGCGTGATCTGGGTCGTCGCCTCGAACTTCGACGATTCCTCGACCGAGATGGACGAAGCGATGCTGCGCCGCTTCTCGGTGAAGATCAATTTCCGCCTGCCGAACAAGCTGGAGCGCAAGGAATTGCTGCGCAGCTTCCTGGCGCGCAAGAAAGAGGGCCTGGTCGACTGGAGCGACCTCGACCTGGACCAGGTGGCCGAGATCACCCAGAACCTGAGCCCGGCGCTGCTGGAAACCGTGGTCGAGCGCGCCAGCATGATCTCGATCCAGGAAAAGGCGATCATCAACACCGACCTGCTGTTCCGTGCCTATGAGCGTGCGACCATCGGCCTGACCGACCGCGCCACGACCGCCGAGAAGACCCTGCAGCGCGAGCGTATCGCCCTGCACGAGCTGGGCCACTTCTTCATGCAGATCGACCCGTACCTGCGCCAGGGCATGAGTCTGGCCGAAGTGAAGGAAAAGTCGCACCTGCTGAAGATCAGCACCGAGGCGGTCTCGAAGATCGGCGCGCTGGGCTATGTGCTGCAGTCGGGCGAGGACATGTCGCTGCGCACCCTGGAAGAGCTGGAGCGCGACGTGGTCGGCCTGTACGGCGGTGTCGCGGCCGAAGAGCTGTTCTACGGCGCCCGCGGCATCTCGGTGGGCAGCCAGAACGACATCGAGAAGATCACCAAGATGCTGAACCTGATGGTCAACCGCCTGTCGATGTATTCGCGCTCGAAGATCGACTACAGCC
This sequence comes from Massilia sp. AB1, assembly GCF_018119385.1. NCBI lineage: Bacteria > Pseudomonadati > Pseudomonadota > Betaproteobacteria > Burkholderiales > Oxalobacteraceae > Massilia > Massilia sp. AB1. The sequence goes on from NZ_JAGKSG010000013.1 coordinate 36,551, forward strand.
AGCTGTCCAAGGAAACCACCGGCGAGCACACCCTGCGCCTGGTGGAACAGAAGGCCGACGAGCTGTACACCTATACCCTGGGCGCGATCCGCGACTACAAGCAGGTGATGGAATCGCTGAAGGGCACCCTGATGGAGCAGTACGTGCTGTCCAAGGACGCCGTGTTCGAGCTGCTGGAAGAGCGCAGCGAGCTGTTCATGGCCGCGCTGCACGGCCAGCGCCACGCCAACCTCAAGCTGTGCGCCGAAGAAGCGGCCGCCTGATTACCAGTTCCTTTGCGCGTTTCCGCGGCCCGCCCTGTGCAAGCAGGGCGGGTTTTTTTCTTTGGCGCCGGCTCCAGGCCGTTCAGTGCGCCGGACGCTCGCGCAGCGTGTCGACGACATGCCGGATCATGCTGCCCGCCAGCTCTTCCTCGCCCACGAACACCTTGCCGCCGGTATCCTCGCGCAGCAGTTCCGCCTCGTGTTCGTTATGGGTGCGCACCACGCACTGCACCGAGGGATTGAGCGCCTTTGCGATCTCGACCATCTTGCGCACGTGGAAGGTATCCGGCGTCGCGATCACCAGCATGGCCGCGCGCGCGATATGGGCCTGGATCAGCACGGCCGGCTCGGCCGCATTGCCGACCACCGCCGGAATCCCGCGCCCGCGCAGCTGCTCGACGATCTCGCGGTTCTGCTCGGCCACCACGAAGTGCACGCCGCGCGCGACCAGGTCGTCGGCGATGCGGCGGCCGACGCGGCCGAAGCCCACCAGCACCACCTGGCCGCTGAGCTTTTCGTGCGCCGTTTCCATCGGCAGTTCGGCCAGCGGGTCGCTCGAGCGCTCCAGCTTGCGCGCCAGGGGCGAATTGGAACGCAGCCAGTTGTCGAGCGGGGCGACCGCCTTGAACAGCAGCGGATTGACCGCGATCGAGATGATGGCGCCGGCCAGGATCAGGTTCTGTCCCAGCTGGGGCAGCAGATCGAGCTGCATGCCCAGGGCGGCCAGGATGAAGGAGAACTCGCCGATCTGGGCCAGGCTGGCCGAGACCGTGATCGCGGTATTCAGCGGATAGCGCAGCGCCAGCACCAGGATGAAGGCGGCCAGCGACTTGCCGAACAGAACGATGGCAACCACGGCCAGCACTTGCAGCGGGTACTCGACCAGCACCATCGGGTCGAACAGCATGCCGACCGAGACGAAGAACAGCACCGAGAACGCGTCGCGCAGCGGCAGCGATTCCTCGGCCGCGCGGTGGCTTAGCTCCGACTCGCGCAGCACCATGCCCGCGAAGAAGGCGCCCAGTGCGAAGGACACGCCGAACAGGTGCGAGGAGGCATAAGCGATACCGACCGCGGCCGCGATCACGGCCAAGGTGAACAGTTCGCGCGAATTGGTCTTGGCCACGCGCCACAGGAACCAGGGGAAGACCTTGCGGCCCACGATCAGCATGAAGGCGACGAAGGCGCCGACCTGGAGCAGGGTCTTGCCCAGCGCCGGCCACAGCTCGGCGCCGGCTTCGCCCTTGCCGCCCAGCGGACCGGCCAGCGCCGGCAGCATCACCAGCACCAGCACCGTCACAAGGTCCTCGACCACCAGCCAGCCGACGGCGATGCGCCCGTTCATCGAATCGAGGATGCCGCGCGACTCCAGCGCCCGCAGCAGCACCACGGTGCTGGCCACCGACAGGGCCAGGCCGAACACCAGGCCCGCGCCCAGGCTCCAGCCCCACCAATACGCCATGCCGATGCCCATGGCGGTGGCGACCCCGATCTGCAGCAGCGCGCCGGGCAGGGCGATGCCCTTGACCTCGAGCAGGTCGCGCATCGAGAAATGCAGGCCGACCCCGAACATCAGCAGCATCACACCAATTTCGGCAAGCTGGGAGGCGAGGGCGACGTCGGCGACGAAGCCCGGCGTGGCCGGGCCTATGAATACGCCGGCGGCAAGATAGCCGACCAGGGCCGGAAGCTTGAGGCGCACGGCCAGCATGCCGAAGAGCAAGCCGAAGCCGAGTGCGGCGGCAATGGTGGTGATCAGGCTGAGTTCATGATGCATCCGAGGGGGCTCCTTATCAGGTTGAGAACCCTGAGAGTATAAGCGACTGGCTCGGATGCGCTGTTTTTTAGAACATTGTTTAAGACACCGTCGCCAGGTCCAGGATCGCCTTTTGCATCGACTCGCGCACGGTTTCGTAGTGCTGCGGCTGGGCCTTGCGATCCAGCCTGAACAGCATCAGCCCCTGGATCTGCGCCACGATCAGGATCGAGCGCTGCATGGTTTCCTCGTCCGAGAGCGCCGGATTCAGCCCGTGGATCAGCCCGTAGATCGCCTTGCGCTCGCGCGCCATCATCTTGCCCATCAGGCTGGAGGCGAAGGGATGGCGCGAGGCCAGCGCCCAGATCTCGAAGAACACCGCATGCATGACCGGGTCGGTGATCTCTTCCAGGAACATGTCCACGGTGGTCTGGAAACGCTCGACCTGGGGCCGGCCGGTCATGCTGACCCCGATCGAATCCATCTTGGCCTGGAAGACATCCATGATGTACAGCAGCAGCGCCTCGACCAGCACATCCTTGCTGCCGTAATAATGCTGTACGTTGGACAGGCTCATGCCCGCTTCCTGCGCCACCCGCCGCATCGACAGCCCGGCATAGCCTTCTCCCGCCAGCAGGCGGCGGGCGGCAAGCAGGATGTCCTGGGCCCTTTCCAGGCCTTTTTCGGTGGTGCTGGACAGCTTGGCGCGCAGGGCGCCGTCGAGAGTATTCATGCTGGGATTATCGCATGGGACTCGCAAAAAACAGGTCGCCTGACCTATAATCAGCACATAATAGGTCGAGCGACCTAGTCTATAACAGGGAGACAAGGATGAGCCGGAAAGTATATGTGACGGGTGTGGGCATGATCCCCTTCGCCAAGCCGGGCGCCAGCAGCCCTTACCATGCGATGGGCTACCGCGCCGCGCGCGCCGCGCTGGACGATGCGGGCCTGGCCTATGACGAGGTGGAGCAGGCCTACGTCGGCTATGTCTACGGCGATTCGACCAGCGGCCAGAAAGCCCTGTACCAGCTCGGCATGACCGGCATCCCCATCGTCAACGTCAACAACAACTGCTCGACCGGCTCGACCGCGCTGTACCTGGCGCGCCAGGCCATCGAGAGCGGCGCCGCCGAGTGCGTGCTGGCGCTGGGCTTCGAGCAGATGAACCCGGGCGCCCTGGGCTCGGTCTTCACCGACCGCCCGACGCCGTTCGACGCCTTCGACGAGGTGACCGACCGCCTGGTCGGCAAGCCCGAGATCCCGTTGGCGCTGCGCTACTTCGGCGGCGCGGGCCTGGCCCACATGCGCAAGTACGGCACGCCGCTCGAGGCCTTCGCCCGCATCCGCGCCAAGGCCAGCCGCCATGCCGTGAACAACCCGCTGGCGCTGTTCCGCAAGGAAGTCAGCACCCAGGACGTGCTGGACGCGCCCGAGATCTGGCCGGGCGTGATGACCCGCCTGATGGCTTGCCCGCCGACCTGCGGCGCGGCCGCCGCGCTGCTGGTGTCGGAAGACTTCGCGCGCCGCCACAAGCTGCGCGCCGACGTCCACATCGCCGGCCAGGCGATGACCACCGACCGTCCCAGCACCTTCGAGGCCGACGACATGATGCGGGTGGTCGGCTACGACATGAGCCGCGCCGCCGCGCGCAAGGTCTACGAGCAGGCCGGCGTCGCACCGGAAGACCTGGACGTGGTCGAGCTGCACGACTGCTTCGCGCACAACGAACTGATCACCTACGAAGCCCTGGGCCTGTGCCCCGAAGGCGGCGCGGACAAATTCATCCGCGAAGGCGGCAACACCTACGGCGGCCAGGTGGTCACCAACCCGTCCGGCGGCCTGCTGTCCAAAGGGCACCCGCTGGGCGCCACCGGACTGGCGCAGTGCTTCGAGCTGACCCACCAGCTGCGCGGCAGCGCCGGCGCGCGCCAGGTCGAGGGCGCGCGCGTGGCCCTGCAGCACAACCTGGGCCTGGGCGGCGCCTGCGTCGTCACCCTCTACCGTAATTGAAGGGACGGGCATGGAACAGCTTTCCCCATGGATGAATGAAGAACTGCAGGCCTTCCGCGACGCCGTGCGGCGTTTCGTGGAGGGCGAGGTCGTGCCGCACCAGGACGCCTGGCGCAAGCAGCAGCACGTCGACCGCACGCTGTGGCGCAAGGCCGGCGAGATGGGCCTGCTGGCGGCCGATATCCCCGAAGAGTACGGCGGCGCGGGCGGCAGCTTCGCCCACATGGCGGTGGTGTTCGAGGAGCTGTCCTACGGCGGCGACACCGCCTTCGGCATCCACGTGCACGCCATCGTCGAGCACTACCTGCTCAACCAGGGCACCGAAGAACAGAAGCGACGTTATCTCCCGCGCCTGGCCGGCGGCGAGATGATCGCCGCCATCGCCATGTCGGAGCCGGGCGCGGGCTCGGACCTGAAGGGCATCCGCACGGTCGCGCGCAAGACCGCCGACGGCTACCGCGTCACCGGCTCCAAGACCTTCATCTCGAACGGCTACCTGGCCGACCTGGTGCTGGTGGTGGCCAAGACCGACCCGGCGGCCGGCGCCAAGGGCGTGTCGCTGATGCTGCTGGAGACCAGGGACAACGAGGGCTTCCGCGTCGGCCGCATCCTCGACAAGGTGGGGCAGAAAGGCCAGGACACCTGCGAGCTGTTCTTCGACGAGGCCTACGTCCCGCTGGAAAACGTGCTGGGCGGCGAGGAGGGCAGGGGCTTCGCCCAGCTGATGACCGAGCTGCCCTATGAGCGCACCATCCTGGGCGTGTGCGGCGTGGCCGCGATCGAGCGCGCGCTGCGGCTGACGATCGAGCACACGCGCGAGCGCAAGGCCTTCGGCCAGCTGCTCATCGAGATGCAGAACACCCGCTTCGTGCTGGCCGAGATCAAGACCGAGGCCACCATCGCGCGCGTGTTCATCGACCGCTGCATCGAAGACATGCTGGCCGGGCGCATGGACACGGTCCAGGCCTCGATGGCCAAGTGGTGGATCTCTGACCTGCAGTGCAAGGTGGTCGACCAGTGCGTGCAGCTGTTCGGCGGCTACGGCTACATGCTGGAGTACCCGATCGCCCAGATGTACGTGGACGCGCGCGTGCAGCGCATCTATGGCGGCGCGAACGAGATCATGAAAGAAATCATCGCCCGTTCGCTCTAAGGAGAAAAGGCATGCCCGGACCGCTGCAGGGAGTCAAAGTCATTGAAATGGTCGGGATCGGACCTTGTCCCTTCGCCGCCATGATGCTGGCCGACATGGGGGCGGAAGTCCTGCGCATCGAGCGCAAGAGCGCACCGGGCGACGGCAATCCCTACCCGACCTTGGGGACGAAATACGACGTGATGGCGCGCGGCCGGCGCACCCTGGCCCTGGACCTGAAGCAGGCCGCGGGCCGCGAGACCCTGCTGCAGCTGGCGGAACAGGCCGACGTGCTGCTGGAAGGCTTCCGTCCCGGCGTCATGGAGCGCCTGGGCCTGGGGCCGGACATCCTGCTGGGGCGTAACCCCGGGATGGTGATGGGCCGCGTCACCGGCTGGGGCCAGTACGGCCCGCTGGCCTATGCGGCGGGACACGACATCAACTACGTGGCGCTGTCCGGCATGCTGCACGCCATGGGACGCAAGGACGGGCCGCCGGCGCCGCCCCTGAACCTGGTGGGCGACTTCGGCGGCGGCGGCATGCTGCTGGCCTTCGGCGTGTTGTGCGCGGTGCTGGAAGCGCGCCAGTCGGGCCAGGGCCAGGTGGTCGACGCCGCCATGACCGATGGCGCGGCCCTGCTGGGCTCCATGGTCTATGGCCTGCGCGCCCACGAGATGTGGAGCGACCGGCGCGAAGCCAACCTGCTCGACGGCGGCGCGCCCTTCTACGATACCTATGCCTGCAGCGACGGCAAGTTCGTCGCCATCGGGGCGATCGAGCCGCAGTTCTATTCCCAGCTGCTGGTGCTGGCCGGCGTCGACGATCCCGCCTTCGAGAAGCAGTGGCGCGAGAGCCGCTGGCCGGAACTCAAGGAGAAATTCGCCGCCCTGTTCGCGACCAGGACGCGCGACGAATGGTGCAGCCTGCTGGAAGGCAGCGACGCCTGCTTCGCGCCGGTGCTCGACATGGCCGAGGCGCCGCGCCACCCGCACAATGCGGCGCGCGGCACCTTCGTGGAAGTCGACGGCGTGACCCAGCCGGCCCCGGCGCCGCGTTTCAGCCGCACGCCGGCCGCCGTGCCCGAAGCGGTCGTTCCCGCGGAGGATGGCGCCGCCATCCTGGCCGACTGGGGGCTGGGCCGGGCGGCAATCGAAGCGCTGCGCGAGGGGCAAGTCATATAGCATAGGCGGCGTCAGCTCAACAACAGTAGCGGATGCCGGCCATGCAAGCGACCACCAAGCAAGACGAACTGCGCCAGTCCAAGATGCTCGCCCTGGGATTTTTCCTGGGCGCGGCCGCGCTGTTCGTCCTGACCCTGTTCCTGCCGGCGAACTGGTGGACCGGCCTGCTGCGCGCGTTTTCCGAGGCCGCCATGGTGGGCGCCCTGGCCGACTGGTTCGCGGTGGTGGCGCTGTTCAAGCCGGTGCCGATTCCCTTCGTGTCGCGCCACACGGCCATCATCCCCAACAACAAGGCGCGCATCGCCGACAACCTGGCCGTGTTCGTGCGCGAGAAATTCCTCGACACCGACTCCATCGTCGGCCTGATCCAGCGCCACGATCCGGTGCGCAAGGTGGCCGAGTGGCTGGCCAAGCCGGCCAACACGGAACTGATGGGCGGCTACCTGGTGCGCGCCGCCACCTGGATGCTCGACTTCATCGAGGACGCGGCGGTGCAGGGCTTCATCAGCCGCGCCGTGCATTCCATGGTGCGCAGCGTCGATCTGTCGAAGTCCGCCGGCGCGATCCTGGAAAGCCTGACGCGCGGCCGGCGCCACCAGGAACTGCTCGACGAAGGCATCCGCCAGCTGGCGCGCCTGCTCGACAACCCCAAGACCCAGGCCACCATCTCGGACGGCATCGTCGAATGGCTGAAGGAGGAGTACGCCTTCATCGAGCGCATGCTGCCCTCGGACCTGATCGGCCGCAAGGGCGCCGACATCGCGGTGCGGCTGGCGGCCGGCATCCTGGGCAAGGTCGCGGCCGACCCCCAGCATCCGCTGCGCCAGCGCTTCGACGACTACGTGGCGGAGTTCATCGAACGCCTCAAGGACGATCCGGACTTCCTCGACAAGGCCGAGGAGATCAAGCGCTACCTGCTGGAAGACGAAAAGCTCAACGGCTATCTGAAGGAGTTGTGGGACGAGCTGAAGGACTGGCTCAAGCGCGACCTGCACAGCGAGGATTCCAGCCTGCGGCGGCGCGTCGTGGCCATGGGCGCCTGGGTCGGCAAGGTGCTGAGCGAAGACCCGCAGCTGCGCCAGTCGCTGCACGAGAACCTGGAATCGGCCGCGCGCGGCGCGGCGCCCGAATTCGCGGGCTATCTGACCCGGCACATCGCCGACACCGTCAAGAACTGGCCGGACGAAGAGATGTCGCAGCAGATCGAACTCAATATCGGCAAGGACCTGCAGTACATCCGCATCAACGGCACCATCGTGGGCGGGCTGATCGGCGTGACGCTCTACCTGCTGTCCCAATTGCCGGCCCTGTTGGGATAAGATGAATTCAAACCACTCCTGGAGCGCATCATGGAACAGCTGGCATTGAACGCCTGGCTTGCGGCCCATCCCGAGGTCGAGCAGATTCCGGGGCGCGACCTGTTCATCGTCGCGCGCTACATGGTGCCGCTGGACGCCAACCTGGCCCAGGGCTGCCTGGTGGCCGCCGGCGTGCCCGCCGTGCTGGCCGACGCCCACCTGATGCAGACCGACTTGCTGCTGGCGCCGGCGCTGGGCGGGGTGAGGGTGCTGGTGCCGGCCGAACACCTCCAGCAGGCGCACGCGGTGCTGGCGGGGCTGGCGCGCGGTGATTATGCGTTGGACGACGACTGCACTTACGGCTGAGCAGATCGGCCGTATAAGTGGGATGGCGCACAAAAAAGAGGCAACGGGCGCGCTAAGCTGGGCTCATCGTTCGTATGAAAGGAGAGCCATCATGCCTCAAGGTGATAAATCGTCGTACACCGACAAGCAGAAGCGCCAGGTCAAGCACATCGAGGAAGGCTACGAGAAGAAGGGCGTCGGCAAGAAGGAAGCCGAGCGCCGTGCCTGGGCCACCGAGAACAAGGTCTCGGGCGGCGGCAAGAAGCACTGACCTGCATTTCCCTCGTGGACGGCCTGCCGTCCACGCGCCTCAGTCCGCCGCCAGCGGGCACACCAGCCGTAGCCTCTCCAGCAATCCCGTCTTCAAGGCCTGCAGTTCGGCGATCCGCAGATCGATCGCGACCACTTTTTCTTCCAGCAGCCTCGCAACCGCTTGATCGGGCTTGTCCGCCTCCCACAGCGCAGGCAGGTTCTCGCCGATCTCCGCCAGGCTGAAGCCCAGCTTCTGCGCCATCCGGATATACCCGACCAGCTGCGCCGTCTCCGGTGCATACTGCCGGTAGCCGTTGCCGCCGCGCCCCGCGCGGATCAGTCCGCGCTTCTCGTAGAAACGCAAGGTGTCGCAGCTGACGCCGGTCGCCCCGGCAAGCTCCCCGATCTTCATCACACTTCTCCCATCACTGCTTGACCCTGAAGTGTACTCCAGGCTTTACGCTGCGGCTTTCAGTCAAAGGAGATCTCCATGCTGTCACTGTCCCTGGCCTTGCCCCGCTACCTGCGCATCGTCCGCCTGAGCGCCTGGTACGACCTGATCGTCACCGCAGGCTTCGCCACACCCTGGACCTTCGCCCTGATCCACCAGGGCCTGTCGCTGCTGGCGCAGCGGTCCGGCATGCCCGGCAGTTTTCCTTCGTTCGAGCCCGCCCACATGCTGATGGCCAACCTGCTCGGCTCGGTGGTCGTGGTGTGGTCGCTGGTGCGTTTGCGCGATACGCAGCCCGTCTACGGCCGCTACGACGCGCTCGGCCGCTTCCTGTTCGCCGCCTGGCAGCTCTATGCGGTCGCGCAGGGCGCAAGCTGGCTGATCCTCGGATTCACGGCGGTCGAGCTGGCCTTCGGCGCCGCCCAGCTGCTGCCGGTGCGGAACCAACTGCCGCGTTTTCATGTCGATCCCATTCCTAACAAGAGATAAGAATCGGAGGTCGTCATGGCAACAACTGCTGAAGGTGGTGCAGGGGAGGCTGAAGAGCGGCGCCTCTGTTCCTTGCATGCGTTGCCGAAGCGGATCCTGCCACTACGTGCTGCGGGTATGGATGGTTCACAGCGACCGCCGCGACCAGACCTCGGTCATGATGTGGTGACGGGCCCGCAAAAACAAAAAAGCCGTTGATCGCGGGATCAACGGCTTCCTGTCGAACTGGTGGTGATAGGTGGACTTGAACCACCGACCCCAGCATTATGAGTGCTGTGCTCTAACCAGCTGAGCTATATCACCAAAATCATGAAAGCAAAAATGGCTCGACTCGAGGAGTCAAGCCATTCGCTTGGAATTCTGTGGTGGTGATAGGTGGACTTGAACCACCGACCCCAGCATTATGAGTGCTGTGCTCTAACCAGCTGAGCTATATCACCGCAACGGCAGGCATTATCGCGGCTGCCTCTTACCCTGTCAAGCTTGGATCTTGTGCCGTCGTGCAAAAAAGCGTCGCATCAGGCACGAGGGACCCAGCATACCCGAAATTCAGGGAAGCAGGAGCTCGACTTCCAGGTCCGCGCTGCCCTTGCCGGCGTAGCCGAGCCGCATCGCCGCCGCATAGGACAAGTCGATGATGCGGTCGTGCAGGAAGGGACCGCGGTCGTTCAGGCGCACCACCACGCTCTTGCCGTTCTCCAGGTTGGTAACGCGGGCGTAGGAGGGCAGCGGCAGGGTCGGATGCGCGGCGGTCAGCTGCAGCATGTCGTAGGGCTCGCCGATCGATCCCTTCTTGCCGTGGTAGCGCGTCCCGTACCAGGAACCCTTGCCGCGCTGCTTGAAGGGCGCCAGCTCGGTCATCGGCGTGAACTTCTTGCCAAGCACCTCGTAGGGCCGCTTGGCCCACTTATTGATGGGTTCGCGTTTCGGCACCGGTTCGGGGAGGGCGTCGACCATCTCCTGGGTGATGCCTTTCATGGGGCCGTCGTTCAGGTAATACTTGGACGGGACGGCGCCTGGAATGGTTTTCGACGGTGCAACGGTCGGGGTGCTGGAACAGGCTGCGAGCAGGGCGGAGATTGCGGCGATGAAGCCATAGCGGAAAAATGAAGTCGTCATGCGGGAGGGCGGTGGCGCGCCACCGTATTGCTGATCAGCGGGAATGCTAACGGACTGATACACATTACCACAGGAAATTTACATTTGGAAAAAACCTGTGGCGTGGATTCCACGCCGGCAAACGCCATGGACTTGCTATTTTTGCAAATTCGCCAGGTGGGCCAGCATCGCCGGCGCCGGGTCCGGCCCCAGGCAGTCGAGCACGATCCGCTGCGGCATCGCGCGCAGCCAGGTGAGCTGGCGCTTGGCCAGCTGGCGCGTGGCGACGATGCCCGCTTCGCGCAAGCCAGCACGGTCGACGCGGCCGTCGAGGTATTCCCAGGCCTGGCGGTAGCCGACGCAGCGCATCGAGGGCAGGGATGGGTTCAGGTCGCCGCGGGCGCGCAGGCGCTTCACTTCTTCCACCAGGCCGGCATCGTCGCTCGCGCCCAGCATCTGGTCGAAGCGCAGCGCGATGCGCTGGTGCAGGACGCTGCGGTCCGAGGGTTCCAGGGCGAAGGACAGCAGCTCGAAAGGCAGCTCGGGCTTGGCGCGGCGCGCCAGCAGTTCCGACATCGGCTTGCCGCTCAGCTCGATGATTTCCAGCGCGCGGTTGATGCGCTGGGCGTCGTTCGGCGCCAGGCGGTCGGCCGTGGCCGGGTCCAGGGTGCGCAGCCTGGCGTGCATCCCGGGCCAGCCGATGCGCGCGGCTTCTTCCTCGATGGCGGCGCGCACCTGCGGGTCGGCGGTCGGCAGGTCGTCCAGGCCGTCGGTCAGGCCCTTGAAGTACATCATGGTGCCGCCCACCAGCAGCGGCAACCTGCCGCGCGCCTGGATCTCGGCCACCAGGCGGATGGTGTCGGCGCTGAACTGCGCCACCGAATACGACTCGAGCGGATCGAGGATGTCGATCAGGTGGTGCGGCGCGCTGGCCAGTTCTACCGGCGTCGGCTTGGCGGTGCCGATGTCCATCTCGCGGTAGATCAGGGCCGAGTCGACCGAGATGATCTCCACCGGGTGTTCGCGCGCGATCGCCAGCGCCGCCGCCGTTTTGCCGGACGCGGTCGGGCCCATGATGGCCACCGCCATCGGTTTCTTCATCGTCGCCATCATTGACCGCGCAGGAAAAGCTTGTCGAGAGCGGCGATCTCGAGCTGGACCCAGGTCGGGCGGCCGTGGTTGCACTGGTCGGCGCGCTCGGTGCTTTCCATCTGGCGCAGCAGCGCGTTCATCTCGGGCGTGGACAGGATGCGGTTGGCGCGCACCGCCGTGTGGCAGGCGAGGGTGCCCAGCAGTTCGTTGCGGCGCTCGACCAGCACGCGCGAGCCGCCGAATTCGCGCACGTCGCGCAGCACGTCGCGCGCCAGGGTCTGGGCGTCGGCGTTCTTCAGCAGCGAGGGCACCGAGCGTACCGCCAGGGTGGTGGGCGAGAGCGCGGCGATGTCGAAGCCGAGCGCCTTGAGCGTGTCCTGGTGGTCCTGGGCGGTCGCCACTTCCACCGCATCGGCGTAGAAGGTCACGGGGATCAGGAGCGACTGCACCTGCATTTCTTCCTGGCCGTCCAGACGCGCGTCCAGCGCATGCTTGAGCTGCTCGTAGAGGATGCGCTCGTGCGCCGCGTGCATGTCGACCAGCACCAGGCCCTTGGTGTTCTGGGCCAGGATGTAGATGCCGTGCAGCTGGGCCAGTGCGAAGCCGAGCGGGAAGTCCTCGTTCGACAGCGGGCGGTCCGAGGCCGACAGCGGCACATTCGCGGGCGAAGGCGCCGGGGCCTCCGGACGCGAGGATTCGTTCGCGGCGAACAGCGCGCCGTAGGCGGCGGTGCTTTGCGCTACGCCCGCGCGCGGCTCGTCCCAGCGGCTGCCGGCCGGGAAGGGAGAGGGCGAGAAGGTCGGGGACAGCTGGGCGCCGAACGAGGTCTGCTCGTGCGGGCGCGGCTGCCAGACCGGCGTGCCGGTCGGCCTGATCTCGGCCGCGCTGATCGGCGCCGGCGCGCTGCCGTGCGCGGTGGCCGAGGTCTGGGCCAGGGTGCGCTGCACCGCGTGGAACACGAACTGGTGCACGGCGCGGCTGTCGCGGAAGCGCACTTCGATCTTGGACGGGTGGACGTTGACGTCCACCAGCGCCGGGTCGAGTTCGAGCGCCAGCACATAGGACGGGAAGCGGTCGCCGTGCAGCACGTCCTGGTAGGCCGCGCGTACCGCGTGCACCAGCAGCTTGTCGCGCACGAAGCGCCCGTTCACATAGAAGAACTGGCCGTCGGCGCGCGCCTTGGAGGCCGTCGGCAGGCCGACGTAGCCGTGCAGGCGCAGCGGGCCGGCCGATTCGTCCAGCGCCAGGCGCGCTTCGGCGAAATCGCCGCCGAGGATCTGGGCGCTGCGTTTGGCCGGTTCGCTCACGTTCCAGTGGTCGATGGTGCGGCCGTTGTGCGTCAGGCTGAAGGACACGTCCGGCCGCGCCAGCGCGATGCGGCGTACGACTTCGGCGCAGTGGGCGTATTCGGTCTGTTCCGACTTGAGGAACTTGCGCCGCGCGGGCGTATTGAAGTACAGGTCCTGGACGTCGATGGTGGTGCCGAAGGCGCCGGACGAGGGTGCCACGGTGCCGTGGTGCGAACCGACGATTTCGTAGGCGTGGGGCGAGCCGGCGGTGCGCGAGGTGATGCGCACGGCGGACACCGCCGCGATCGAGGCCAGGGCCTCGCCGCGGAAGCCCAGGGTGGACACGTTCTCGAGATCGGTCAGCGAGGCGATCTTCGAGGTGGCGTGGCGCGACAGGGCGAGCGGCAATTCCTCGGGCGGGATGCCGCGGCCGTTGTCGGTGATCGCGATGCGCTTGACGCCGCCTTCCTCCAGGCGCACGGTGATCTGGGTCGAGCCCGCATCGAGCGCGTTTTCCAGCAGTTCCTTGACCACGGCCGATGGCCGCTCGACCACTTCGCCGGCGGCGATCTGGGAGATGAGCTGGTCGGGGAGTTGCTGGATGGGACGGTAGGTGAGGACGGGCGCGTTCATGCCGGGATTATATCGCGGCGGGGTTGAGGCGGATCAGGCTCGGCGGGAATTCGGAAGCGATTGTGGTCTGCTTGCAAACTTGGGTTCCCGCCTTCGCGGGAATGACGTTTTGAGGGGGCAGGCCACAACAGCTGTTATGGAACGCTACTTCAGCACGTCATTCCCGCGAAGGCGGGAACCCAAGTTTTCGTGCAGACCGCTTACTTCTGCTCCCTCACCGGAATCGGCGCATTGCACAAATCAATCCGCCCCGCCGGCACCTTGGTCCACGGACCACCCCGATTGCGCTGCGCCTCCACGACAGCCTGGAAGGCCGCGCTATCCGTCCGCATCACCTCGAACTTGCTGCGCTCCGCCTCCGGCACATCCGCCGCCATGCGCACGCTGGCGATCGGCGTACGCTGCTCGGCCTTTTCATAGAAGCCCGCCGCCGCCGTCCCGCGCGGCATGACGGTCAGGAGCGGCATGCCGTGCACGACGCGTCCGACCACGGTGATGTTGCGGTCCAGGTGGCGCGGCGCATGGCCGATGACGGTGTACAGCTGCGAGCCGTTGCCGGTATCGGCGCCGTTGTCGCGCGCCACGCCCACCATGCCGTAGCAGTGCGGCAGCCAGGTCTCGCCCGTGGCCGGGTCGCGCGCCACCGGGAAGCCGTTCGCGTGGCCGACCTGCGGCGCATACACGTCCGGCTCCTTGAGGCGGGTAAAGCCGCTGGTGCCCTTGATCGGCACCGTGAACTCGGCCTTCACCGTCTTGGCCGCCTTGAAAGGCTTCGGATTTTCCTCGTCCGGGTCGCCCCACTGCACCACGAAGCCGTCCTGGGCGCGCATGATCCACAGGCCGTCGAAGTAGCGCTCGCGCACCAGGGCGCGGATGTTGGCCGCCGTATTCGGCGCGAAGGCCGGGGCCAGTTCGATGATCACGCGGCCGGCCGGCAGCTCGATGTACATCGTGTTCTCGGGATCGAGCGGGCGCCATTCGGATGGCTTGGACGCCTTGACCACGTCCGCCACCGAGGGCTTGGGCGGCAGCTCCTTGGCCGCCTTGGGTGCCGCTGCGAAGGCGCTGGACGAGGCCAGCAGGGCCAGGCCAAGGGAAGTGGACAGCGTAGTGCGAAGGGTGGTCAAGCTCATGATGCGTGGTCTCCTCGTTGCGGCCGCGCCGCCTTGTTGTCGGGTATCGCGGGATTGTAATCCGGAATGCTGTCAAAGCATCAAGTCTGTTGTTTGAGTAGTCCCGGAAACAGGGCGCCGGGCCTCCTTTTCAGAGGGCGACTAATGGTATGATGTAAAGCTACCCTCTAGGAAAATTATGGATCTGATGCAACTCTTCGACATGGTCCTGCATGTCGATAAGACGCTGGGCACCTTGCTGGCCCAGTACGGCACTTACGTCTACATGGTGCTGTTCGCCATCGTGTTCTGCGAGACGGGCCTGGTGGTCCTGTTCTTCTTCCCCGGGGATACCCTGCTGTTCATCGCCGGCGCCTTCTGCGCCACCGGCCAGATGAACTATCCGCTCCTGATGGGCCTGCTGGTGCTGGCGGCCGTGACGGGCAATACCCTGAATTACTACATCGGCGAGGCCGTCGGCCACCGCATGTTTACCCACAATTACCGCTGGATCAACAAGGATGCGCTGACCCGCACCCACGAGTTCTTCGAAAAGCACGGCGGCAAGACCATCGTCCTGGCCCGCTTCGTGCCGGTGGTGCGCACCTTCGCGCCCTTCGTGGCGGGCGTGTCCGACATGACGAGCGCGCGCTTCCAGGTGTACAACATCTCCGGCGCGCTGCTGTGGGTGGCCAGCCTGGTCACCGGCGGCTATTTCTTTGGCAACATCCCGATCATCCGCGACCACCTGACCGAGATCGTGCTGGTGGGCGTGAGCGCCGCCATCGTGCCGCTCGCGATCGGCGGGCTGGTCAAGTTCAGCCGGCGCATGCTCAGCCGCTAATTGCCATCCTGACCAAGGCCGCAGATTCTGCGGCCTTGTTGCTTCAGCGCACTCAAGTTTTGGCGCCTTCGAGCCGATAAGCATGGGGTAAGCCCACTCATCTGGAACCTCATGCGCAACCTCATCGCACTGTTCGCCCTCAGCCTGGTCACGGCGACGGCAAGCGCGAACGATCCCGCTCCCAAGACCGACAAGGCGGCCAAGCCGGAGCTCGCCAAGGCTTCGATTAAGCCCAACCTGAAGGCTTCCGCAGTTTCTGCCCCGCCGGCCCCTGCGGCCGCCCAGAAGTCCGAGGAAGAGGCCGAGGTCGACCTGTCGGTCCGCATCGCCGAGAAGCTGGCCGAGCTGCGCGCCAAGCAGGAAGCGCGCGCCCAGGCCGCGGCCCGCGCCCGCAAGGCGGCGGACGCCAGGCGCAAGCAGGAAGCCCTGGCCGCCGCCGCGGCCGCGGCCAAGGAGCACGCGCCCAAGAACGGCACCCACTGGAGCTACGACGGAGAATTCGGCCCGGCCAACTGGGCCAATATCAATTCAAACTGGGCCAAGTGCTCGACCGGCAACCGCCAGTCGCCGATCGACCTGCGCGACGGCATGAAGGTCGACTTGGAACAGATCGCCTTCGACTACCACCCGAGCTCGTTCAACGAGATCGACAACGGCCACACCATCCAGGTCAACGTCGGCGGCGGCAACTTCCTCACGGTCGGCAACACGACCTATGAACTGCAGGGCTTCCACTTCCACCGCCCGTCGGAAGAGCGCATCAACGGCAAGGGCACGGAGATGGTGGTGCACCTGGTGCACAAGAGCTACGACGGCAAGCTGGCCGTGCTGGCGGTGCTGCTCGAACGCGGCACGGCCAATCCGATGATCCAGACCGTGTGGAACAACCTGCCGCTGGAAAAGCAGACCACGGTGTCGCCGTCGATCGTGCTGGACGTGAACGAGATCCTGCCGGCGAAGCGTGAATACTTCACCTACATGGGTTCGCTGACCACGCCGCCGTGCACCGAGGACGTGCTGTGGCTGGTGATGAAGCAGCCGATGACGGCCTCGCCTCAGCAGATGGCCTTGTTCTCGCGCTTGTATCCGCTGAATTCGCGGCCGGTCCAGGCGAGTAATGGACGGATGATCAAGGAATCGATGTAAGGAAAAGCCCGGCGATGCCGGGTTTTTTGTTTCGGCCATCAGCTCATGCCCCGTCGTACGCGCCACTGGCGCCTACGACTCCCGGCGAAGGCCGGGACCCAAGTTCGTTGCGTACCACTTTCTTCACACGCAGCGGCAACGCGCGCAAACTTGGATTCCGGCCTTCGCCGGAATGACGTTCATAAGCTAACTTAGTTTGTTTACTGCACCGTCAGCGCCACATCATCGATCAGGAAAGTCGTCTGCAGCATCGACCCTTCCGTCCCGCTGAAGTGGATCTGCACCGTCTGCCCCTTGTAGGCCGATAAGTCGAAGCTCTTCTGCGCGTAGCTGCTCCCCTTGTTCAGGTTCGAGTAGGTCGCCAGCGTGGCCAGCACCGTGCCGCTGCTGTTGCGCACCTGGGCCTGCAGCTTGTCGTAGGCGGTCGTGGTGGTGGTCTCCGCCGATTGCACCTGTAGCCAGAACGACAGGCTGGCGCTGGTCGCGGTCGACGGGATCGTCACCTGCTGGGTCAGCGTATCGGTGCGCGCCGTGCCGTAGCCATTGAGCTTGGCCTTGTAGCTGCCGGTGCGCGCCGGCGTGGAGGTGCTGTTGTTGATCACGCCGCTAGTGGCGGTCCACGACGCGGCGCCCGATTCGAAGCCCGGATTGGCGAGCAATTGGGTCGAGGTCGAGCTTCCCTGCGTGACCCAGATCGGCGCCGACCACAGGATATTGCCGTCGCTTTGCGTGAGCTTGGCGTAGTAGAAGTGTTCGCCGTTGCTCGGGGTGATCGTGGTGTTGGCGCTGCTCGAGAGCTGGGTGACGGTGCCGTTGCGCTTGGGGACGCCTTCGAAGATCGCGACCGAGGACACGGTCTTGCCCGAGGTATTGGCGAAGTTGGCCACCAGGTTCAGCGTGCCGCTGTTGGTGAAGCGCTCGCCCATCACCCGGCCGTTCGCGGTCAGCACCAGCTGCGAGGTCTTGTCCATGGTCGCGAACACGCGCCGCGCCTTGAGCGCTTCGACGAAGCTGGCGTTGGTGAGCGCGGTGCCGGTCGGGATCAGGACGCCGGTGCGGTTGGTGTAGGAGGCGCCCCAGTTCGCGCAGTGGTTGTCCTGGTTGGTCGAGAAGGCCACGTGGAAGCCCGCTTCGAGCGCCTTCTTGCACGCGCTCTCGTAGGTGCTGCGGCTGGTTTCGGTCTCGGTGGTGTTGGTCGAAAAGGCCGAAGTGTTCATCACTTCGCACAGCACCATCGCCTGGTCGCCGTCCGCCGTGTACCCGAGCGGCACGCCGTTGACGATGAACTGGCCGGTGGTCTCCGGATGGTTGAACTGGCCGATCCAGCCGCGGTTCTTCATCAGGGTGTAGAGCGCGGCATAGTCGGTCTTGGCGGTGTAGGTGTCGCCCAGCAGCTGGTTGCTGCTGTTGTATTCCCAGTTGGCCAGCTCGAGGCTGTTCAGGATGTTGAGGTGGCCGCCGTTGCTGATCACGCCCCATTCCAAGCCATACACACCCAGGAAGCTCGGATTGGCCGCGTTGAAGTCCGACGCTGCCTTCAGGCCCGCCTGGTACAGCGCCTTGGCGGTCTCCGGGCTGGCCGAGGTGGCGGTCGAGGACGAGCCGTCGTACATGTGGTTGTGCTCGGAGGCCATCAGGATGTCGAGGCCCTTGCCTTTCGCATAGGCGAAGGCGTCGGTCGGGCCGAAGGCGCCGTTCTGCGGGCTCTGCGAGCTGGTGCAGGACGAGAGCGCGCCGCCGCCGTCGCTGTGGTTGGTCTGGCTGTGCAGGTTCGCGTAGTAGACGGTGTAGGGCAGGGAGCCGGTGGCCGGGACCGATGCAGGGGAGACGGTGGAGGGCGCCGGTTTGGCTGGCGCCGTGGCGCTCGAGCTGGTCGGCAGCGCCTGGAAGGCCGGCATCGGTACGGCGCCCGGATCGCCGACGGCGATGTCCCAGGCCTGTTCGATGCGGTGGCCGTCTTCGGCGTTGAGCAGGCTGTCGATCTCCTCGCCGGACAGGGAGGCCTTGCGGCGCGCCTGCGCGTCGTTGGCCACGGCGACCAGGCGCACTTGGTAGACGCCGTCGCGCAGGGCCGGGTCGCCGGCGCGGCCGGTCCAGTGCACCTTGACGTCGACCGGCTTGCTGCTCAGGCGCTCGCTGCCGTGCCAGCGCTCGATGACGCGCTGGGCCGGATCGACCAGCTCGAGGCGCCAGGCGATGTCCTGGGCCTGCTCGACGAAGGGATAGCTGAATTTCAGTTCGAAGGTGCGGCCTTCGTGCGCGGCGGCGGCCTTGAACGGTGCGTGCAGGGTCGCTTCGAATTCGCGGTGATCGGCTTCGGAGGCGAAGCCTGGAGTGCTGATGCCGAGTGCCAGGATCAGTGGTAACAACTTCGTGCTGCGGTGCATGGTATGTCTCCCCTTCTTTAGTTATGGAAACAGCAAATTTGTCAGGTTTGCATGACGTACATATGACTATCAAGCGTGTTTCAAGGGAGAATTAGTCACTGTTGTAAATACGAGAAGTCGATGGGCGGAGGGCAGAATAAAAAACGCCCGATGCGGAGATCGGGCGTTTAAATGCAGTGTTCGGCTGCGCGAAGAACTTGGGTTCCGGCCGAGGGGGACGCCGAGTCCCGGAACGACGGGCTTGGCGTTGAGGGCTAACGGATGTGGTAGTGGCCTTTCCAGGCCGCGCCCGGTGCCAGCGTGTGTGGATCGAGCAGAGCCGGCTCGATGCACACGAAGCGTCGGTACTCCTCGTCTTCCATATCGGCCAGCGCGGCGGCGTCCGCCGCGCCCGGATTCCATACCACCGCGTCCGTAAAGCCTTCCTGCTCCAGCGTCACAGTCCGCGCGCCGGTGGCCATCGTGATCGCGCCAGGGATGGCTTGATAGACCTGATCCAGTTTGTCTTCGATCGCCAGCGTCTGCGCCGCCACGCCGTCGATGCGCACCTCGCGCAGCTCCGGCACCAGGTGATAGGTATGCAGCGCCGCCGCGAACGGGAAGGGCGACTCGCCCGTATTGCGCACCGTGAGCGTCATCGTCAGCTCATTGCCTTGCACGGCCACGCGCAGCGCCAGCGCGAAGCGGTGCGGCCAGGCGGTGGCGAGCTTCTCCGGCAGGTCGGCCTCGTTCAGGCCAAATACCGCCCAGCCCTGGCCGCTGTCTTCCAGGCGCCAGGTGCTGACGCGCGCAAAGCCGTGCCGCATGCCGCTGCCGCGCTCGGCGAATTGCGGGAAGATCACCGGCACGCCGCCGCGGATCGCCTTGGTCCCGTCCAGCGCCGACTTGGCGCTGCAGAACATGCGTTCCGCGCCGTCCGCGCCCTTCCACGAAATCAGGTGCGCGCCGTACAGGGTGACGATGGCCTCGGCCCCATCGTCCGATGCGATGCGGATCGCGGGCAGCTGCCCGAAGGTGGTCTGGTGCATGTCAGGTCTGGCGGCTCTTGGCCATCGGTGGGTTGTCGGCGAAATAGCGGCGGATGCCCTTGGTGATGGCGTCGGCCAGCTTGTCCTGGTAGCCGTCGTCGTTCAGCTTCGCTTCTTCTTCCGGGTTCGAGATGAATGCCGTCTCGACCAGGATCGACGGGATGTCCGGGGCTTTGAGCACGGCGAAGCCGGCCTGCTCGACGGCCGCCTTGTGCAGGCGGTTGATGCCGCCGATCTCGCCCAGCACGGCCTTGCCGAGCTTGAGGCTGTCGTTGATCTGGGCCGTGGTCGAGAGGTCGAACAGCACGCTGGCCAGCTGCTTGTCGGCGGTGGCGTAGCTGGCGCCGCCGATCAGGTCGGCCTTGTTCTGGTCGTTCGCCAGCCAGCGCGCCGCGCTCGAGCTGGCGCCTTTTTCCGACAGCACGAACACCGAGGAGCCGCGCGCCGTCGGCGACACGAAGGCGTCCGCGTGGATCGAGACGAACAGGTCGGCGTCGACCTTGCGCGCCTTTTGCACGCGGGTGCCGAGCGGGACGAAATAATCGCCGTCGCGGGTCAGCATCACGCGCGTGTTGGGCAGCTGTTCCAGCCTGGCCTTGAGGCGCTTGGCCACCGCCAGCACGATGTCCTTCTCGCGGCTGCCGCGCGCGCCGATCGCGCCCGGGTCCTCGCCGCCGTGGCCCGGATCGAGCGCGATGGTGACCATGCGCGTGACCTTCTGGGCCGGGCCCTTGGGCACCGTTTTCGTGGGCGAGGGCGGCGGCTGCACCGCTTGCGCGGGAGGCGTGCCGTTCAGGCCGGACAGCTCGGCTTCCATGCGCGCGATCGCGTCCGGCACCGGGTTCTGCTGCGCGGGCGGCGTCACGGGCGCAGGCGTCGGGATCTGCACCGGCGGCGTGCCGGCGACCGGCTCGCCCAGCGCCTGGTTGCCCGGCGTGCTCGGCGCAGGCACCGTGTTCCATTCGCCCTTTTCGATCATGGCCGCGATCGGGTCGACCGGCTTGAGCGGATACAGGTCGAAGATCAGGCGGTGCTGGTAGCCGGCCACCGGGGCCAGGGTCAGCACTTCCGGCTTGACCTCTTCCTTCAGGTCGAACACCAGGCGCACCACGTTCGGGCGGTTCTGGCCGACGCGCACCTGCTTGATGTAGGGATCGTTCGGCTCGATCTTGGCGACCAGGCTCTTGAGGGTGCTGTTCAGGCCCAGGCCCTCGATGTCGACCACCAGGCGCGGCGGATCGGGCACCATGAAGTGCTCGGTCTTGAGATTGGTGTCGTTTTCCAGGGTCACCCGGGTGTAGTCGGGCGCGGGCCAGACGCGCACCGCCAGGATCTGGGCGGCGCTGGCGGGCAGCGGAGAGATCACGGACAGCAGCAGCGTACCCCCGGCCTTGAGCAGGGTGCGGCGGCGCGGCGATCCGGGAATCAGGGCGGGGGTACGAAGGCGAGACGGTCGAGGCATAGCAGACCCAAGTCGGACAACGCCTGCAATTCTACCTCACGGCCGAGACCGCTGACGTTGAGCAATACCTTGACGTCGGGTGGCGGCAACACCGGATCGCCTTTTTCCGGCCATTCGACGATGCAGATGTTGTGTCCGTCGAAGTCCTCGCGGAAGCCCGCGTCCAGGAATTCCTCGGGACTCGACATGCGGTACAGGTCGTAGTGGATGATGTTGACAGGCTGGCCATCCAGGCTCACCCGGTAGGGTTCCGACAGCGTATAGGTCGGGCTCTTGACCGTGCCCCTGTGGCCGGCGGCCTGGATCAGGGCGCGGGTGAGGGCGGTCTTGCCGGCTCCCAGGTCGCCGTGCAGGTAGATCACCAGTCCGGGACGCAGCGCACGGGCCAGCGCCGCGCCCAGGGCGGCCGTTGCCGATTCGTCGGCCAGGTAAGCTTTGAAGGACTGCATCGAATAAAATAGCTTGTTTGTGCGGTGTTGAGCCGCGTTGTTGTCGATCCCGCCATGCCGAATTCCACTCCCAACCTCGCCGACCTCGCGCGCACCATCAAGCAATGGGGCGCTGAGCTGGGCTTTGCCGACGTGCGCATCGCCGACGTCGACCTGGCGCACCTAGAAGCCGGCCTGCAGGCCTGGCTGGACGCGGGCTGCCATGGCGAGATGGATTATATGGCAAGCCATGGCATGAAGCGTGCGCGTCCGGCCGAACTGGTGCCGGGCACGGTGCGCGCCATCGTCGCACGCATGGATTATCTGCCGCAGCAGCGCGACGAAGACTGGCGCGCCCAGGAGCGCCTGCGCCAGCAGGATCCGGGCGCCGCCGTGGTCTCGGTATATGCACGCGGCCGCGACTACCACAAGGTGCTGCGCAACCGCCTGCAGCAGCTGGCCGAGAAGGTGAAGGCGGCCGTGGGCGAGCTCGGCTACCGCGTGTTCACCGATTCCGCCCCGGTGATGGAATTGCCGCTGGCGGAAAAAGCCGGCCTGGGCTGGCGCGGCAAGCACACCCTGCTGCTGTCGCGCGAGGCCGGTTCCACCTTCTTCATCGGCGAGATCCTGGTCGACCTGCCGCTGCCGGTCGACCCGCCCACCGGCGCCCATTGCGGCCAGTGCCAGGCCTGCATCGACGTGTGCCCGACCCAGGCCATCCTCGGTCCCGGCAAGCTGGACGCGCGGCGCTGCATTTCCTACCTGACCATCGAGCTCAAGGGCAGCATTCCCGAAGAGCTGCGCCCCCTGATCGGCAACCGCATCTACGGCTGCGACGATTGCCAGCTGGCCTGTCCGTGGAACAAGTTTGCCCAGCGCGCGCAGCTGCCGGATTTCGACGAGCGCAATGGCCTCGGCGAATCAAGCATGGTGGAATTGTTCGGATGGGAAGAAGAGGAATTCAACCGCCGCATGGAAGGCAGCCCGATCCGCCGGATCGGCCACGAGCGCTGGCTGCGCAACCTCGCGGTGGGGCTGGGCAATGCGGCCGGACAGCGCCGGGGCGACCCCGCCATCGTGGCGGCCCTGCAGGCGCGCGCCGCACACCCGTCCGACCTGGTGCGCGAACACGTTAGCTGGGCCCTGGCGCGCCACACCTCCTGAACATCAGACTTCGATGCGCTTGGCGCGCAGCGCCGACCAGTCGCCGTCGATCGAGATCATCGCCACGCCCGTGATGCCGTTTTCCTTGGCATAGTCGTTGATCGAGTCGCGGTTGATGTCGGTGGCCTTGGAGGCAGTCTGCTTGAGGTAGGCGATCCACAGCGAGCCCTTGTCGCCCAGCTTTTCTTTCGCCTGGGGCAGGTAGTGTTCGAGGTCCTTGCGGTTCATGCAGAACATCAGGACCACGTCGAAGGGGCCGTCGCCCTCCTTGACCAGCTCGGCAGGCATCTGCGACACCACCCCTGGATTGACTTGGCCGTTGAGGATGAGCATCGACTTCGCCGTCCTCAGGAACATCTTGTCTGCCACTGTCTTTTCGTTCATGGACTGTCCCCAAAAAAGAAGCGCAGCCCGGTCCAGCCCGCGCGCCACGTTCAGATTTATTTTACAAGGCTTCCCCGAAATTTAGAGACGCTTGTTGTGCGGGAAGAATGCTTGGCTTATTTCAGCAAGCCGGCCAGCTCGACCGCGGTCTTGACCTGCATCTTGTCGAAGATGTGGGCGCGGTGCACCTCGACCGTGCGCATGCTGATGCCGAGCTTGTCGGCGACCACCTTGTTCATCATGCCGGCCAGGATCAGGTCCAGCACTTCGCGCTCGCGCGCCGACAGGGTGGCCAGGCGCGCCTGCACCTGGGCCGAGGCGGCGGCCTTGCGCGAGGCCGCCATGGCTTCCTCGACGCGGTCCATCAGCATGTTGTCGTTGAAGGGTTTTTCGAAGAAATCGAAGGCGCCGCGCTTGAGCGAGTCGACCGCCATCGGCACGTCGCCGTGGCCGGTCAGGAAGATCACGGGCAGGCGCGGCAGCAGGCCGCGCTGGATCAGCTGGTCGAACACGGCGATGCCGTTCATGTCCGGCATGCGCACGTCGAGCAGCACGCAGTCGCCTTCGTCGCCGGGCTGCTGCATCTGGTCGAGGAATTCCTGGCCGCCCGCGTAGCCGCGCGCTTCCAGGCCGCGCGATTGCGCCAGCCAGGCGAGGGCGTCACGAATGACCTCTTCGTCATCGACGATGTGCAGCATGCTGTGCGTCTCCGTTTTGTTGTTGGTCGGGATTTTAGCCCAGCGCCGGGGCCGCCGCTTGCGCGGGCAGCGAGAACGTGAAAATCGTGCCGCCTGCCGGGTTCGGCGCATGGGTCAAGGTGCCGCCGTGGAATTCGATCGCCGTGCGGCAGATCGACAAGCCCATGCCCATGCCTTCCGCCTTGGTCGAGTGGAAGGGCGAGAACAGGCGCTCGGCCACTTCGGGCGCGATGCCGTGGCCGCGGTCGATCACCGACACCGACACCTGGCCGCGCCCGTGGGCGCCCTGGATGCGCAGCACCCGGTCTTCGGGCGGCGTGTCCTGCATGGCTTCGATGGCGTTGCGGGTCAGGTTCAGCAGCACCTGTTCGAGCAGGATGCGGTCGGCCAGTACCGGCGGCAGGTCGGGCGGCAGCTCCACGCGCAGCACCACGGCCGCCTGGCGCGCCTGCAGGTCGATCAGGGCGCGCACGCCGTCGACCACGCTGCGGATGCTCACCGTCTCGCGCAGCGGCTCGCGCTTCTTCACGAATTCGTGCACGCTGCGGATGATCTGGCCGGCGCGCTGGGCCTGCTGGCGCGCCTGCTCCAGCGCGCGCTTCAGCAGGCCGGGCTGGACCTCGCCGCCGTCGGCGCGTTCCAGCATGTTGAGCGCGCCCGCCGTGTAGCTGGAGATCGCCGCCAGTGGCTGGTTCAGCTCGTGCGCCAGCATCGACGAGATCTCGCCCATGGTCGCCAGGCGCGCGCTGGCCTGCAGCTTTTCCTCCTGCTGGCGGTTGAGTTCTTCGACGCGCTTGCGGTCGGTGATGTCGAGGACTGAGCTCATCCAGCCGGTCTGCTTGCCGTAGACGTCCACCAGCGGCGCCTCGAACACCAGTACCGGCACCCGCGCCCCGTCCGAGCGCTGGTAGACGGTCTCGAACTGGGGCGTGATGGTCCCGGCCAGGACGCCGCGGAAGCGTTCCTCGTAGTCGCCCATGGCTTCCGGCGCCCAGTAGGGCATGGGCGGCTTCTTGCCCACCAGGGCTTCCTCGGGCAGGCCGACGATCTGGCAGAAGGCGCGGTTGACGTAGGTGACCCGCCCCTCCAGGTCGCGCGCGCGCAGGCCGGTGAGCAGGGAATTCTCCATCGCGGTGCGGAAGGCCATCTGCTGGCGCAGCGCGGCTTCGGCCGCCAGGGTGCGCGAGATGTGGCGCCACAGGGCGACCAGGCTCAGCACCAGGCCCAGGGCCAGCACGATCACCGAGCCCACCAGCAGGTTCGGCAGCAGCTTGGGCGCGCCCTTGACGCTGTCGGTCGACAGGGCCACCAGCGCGCCCGGCAGGTCGAGGTCGCGCCGGTGGGTGTAGACGCCGCGTCCCGGCCCGCCGGCGGCGCGCTGGGCCACCACATGGTCGTCGCGGTCGAGCAGGCTCAGGGCATTGTCCTGGGCGAACCACCAGGGCACGGTTTCGTTCAGCAGCACCTCCAGGCTGTAGGTGGCCACCAGGCTGCCCGCGTACTGGCCCTGGCGGTACAGCGGCAGGTAGAAGTCGATCAGGCCGTGCGTCGAAGGCGTGGCGCCATAGGGTTCGCTGTAGCGGCCGCGCCGGGTGGCGTGCGCCATCTCGGCGGCCTGCCGGGTCGCTTCCGGCAGGCCGGCCGCCGGCATGTCGGCGCCGTGGCTCGCCATCAGCTTGCCGGCCTCGTCCAGCCAGGCCACGCGCACCAGTTCGGGACCGTTCTTGAACATCTGCGCGAAACGCGCCCGCAGCACCGGCGTGGGAGGGGGCGCCACCACCAGGTCGGCGCCGAGGGCGGCCAGGGCTTCTTCGCTGCGCGCCAGCTCGAAGCGCAGGGTCTGCTCCACCCACAGGGTGTCGGCGATCAGCTGCTCCTGGCGCTCGTTGCTTTCCATCTGGCGCGCCTGCCAGGGCAGCCAGATCAGCACCGCGAGGAACAGCAGCACCAGCAGCACCGGCACCAGCCAGCGCAGCGGGCGCGAGCGCTGTTCCGGGGAGGGCTGCGCGAACGGATTTTTCATGCCTTGCCTTGTACTTGGTTACACTGTCGGGCTATTGTGGAAGTCCACGATGGCGGGTCGGGGAGAACGGCTCCAGACTGGCCCACTCGTCATATTAACGTTTCACCAGGAAGAACCGAACCGCCATGCAGATCAAAGCCCTGGTCGGGGCGCTTGCCGCAGCGATGAGCTTCATTGTCAGCTCCAGTGCATGTGCGCAGGGACCGATCGTCATCAAGTTCAGCCACGTGGTCGCGCCCGATACGCCCAAGGGGCAGGCGGCCGAGCGCTTCAAGCAGCTCGCCGAGCAGATGACCAAGGGCCGGGTGCGGGTCGAAGTCTACCCGAACAGCCAGCTCTATAAAGACCGCGAGGAGCTCGAAGCCCTGCAGCTGGGCGCGGTGCAGATGCTGGCCCCCTCGCTGGCCAAGTTCTCGCCCCTGGGCATCAAGGAATTCGAAGCCTTCGACCTGCCTTACATCTTCCCCTCGAAGGCGGCACTGTACGCCGTGACCGAAGGACCGGTCGGCAAGGACTTGCTGCGCAAGCTGGAGCCCAAGGGCATCGTCGGCCTGGCCTACTGGGACAATGGCTTCAAGGTCATGTCGGCCAATAAGCCGCTGCTGGCGCCGGGCGACTTCCGCGGCCTGCGCATGCGCATCCAGGCCTCCAAGGTGCTGGACGCGCAGATGCGCGCGCTCGGGGCCCGGCCCCAGGTGCTGGCCTTCTCGGAAACCGCGCCCGCGCTGCGCGACGGGGTGGTGGAGGGCACCGAGAACACGCCCTCCAATATGTACACCCAGAAGATGCACGAGAGCCAGAAGCACCTGACCGTGTCCAACCACGGCTACCTGGGCTATGCGGTGATCGTCAACAAGAAGTTCTGGGACGGCCTGCCCTCGGACGTACGCACCACCCTCGAGCGCGCCATGCGCGACGCCACCGCCTATGAAAAGACGATCGCCCAGCGCACCAACGACGCCGCGCTGGAATCGATCCGCCGCGCCGGCACCACCACCATCCACACGCTGAACGCCCAGCAGCAGATGGAATGGCGGCGCGCCATGATGCCGGTCTACAACCAGATGGAGACCCGGATCGGCAAGGACATCGTGCGCGCCATCGGCCGCGAAGTGAAGCGCTGAAGGGGGTTTACCCGGGCGCGGGTTGTCTTATGCGAATTCTTTATAACTAAAATAAATTTTTTGACAGTGTGGTCAAAAAGATACGCTTGAGGCAAACACTTGCGATATGATGGGGACTTCTCGCACTGACATGGTGCGAATGCAGCACAGAACACACGAATTTGGGGAGCACATACAAAAGCACGGTAATTCATACCGGAGTAATTCGAGGAGACACCACGTTTGACAGAAGCTGTTAGCACCGCTAAACAGCCGGAACGTGACCCGAATTGAACGCACCTGAGGGTGCGTTTTTTTTTCGTCTGTCATACTGCCTGCATACCCTATCCATCATCCTTTCCACCAGTTAAGATTGCACTACGCGGTAGCCTTTTCCGCGCACCACACGAAGCAATCATGAAGACAGAACAGGGAAGCGAATTGTTCCACGCCATCGTGGCCACGCCCTTTGGCGCGATGGGCATCCGCACGCAGGACGAGCGGGTGCGCGAGCTGGTCTACCTGCCGCCGCACTACGCCGAAAAAGACCCCGACAACGCCGTCGCCGGGCAGGCCGCGCAGCAGATCGCGCGCTACCTGGCCGACCCCGACTTCCGTTTCGAGCTGCCGCTGTTCGAGGCCGGCACCGAGTTCCAGCGCAAGGTCTGGGAAGCGATCGGCGCCATCCCGCGCGGCAGCGTGCGCACCTACGGCCAGCTGGCCAAGCTGATCGGCTCGGCGCCGCGCGCCGTGGGCCAGGCTTGCGGCGCCAACTGGTTCCCCCTGATCATTCCCTGCCACCGCGTCACCGCGTCCGGCGGGCTGGGCGGCTTTTCCAACCAGGACGACGAAAACGGTTTCCACCTGTCCGTGAAGCGCTGGCTGCTGCGCCACGAAGGCGCCACCGCATCCCCATGGCAACAGCAGTCAATCTGGCCCTGATCGACGAGTTCTGCGACACGCTCTGGCTGGAGCAGGGACTGGCGAAGAACTCCCTCGACGCCTACCGGCGCGACCTGCGCCTGTTCGCCGGCTGGCTCGAAGCCAAGCGTGCGCAGCGCGACAGCCTGCTGGCGGTCCAGCCGGAAGACCTGGCCGCGTATTTCGCCGACCGCCATGCCGAATCGCGCCCGAGCTCGGCCAATCGCCGGCTGTCGGTGCTCAAGCGCTTCTACCAGCTGGCCCTGCGCCAGCAAAAGATCCAGCAGGACCCCTGCCTCAAGATGGCATCGGCGCGCCAGCCGACCCGCTTCGTGCACACGCTGACCGAAAGCCAGGTCGAAGCCTTGCTGGCCGCGCCGGACGTGAATACGCCGCTGGGCCTGCGCGAACGCACCATGCTGGAACTGATGTACGCCAGCGGCCTGCGGGTATCGGAACTGGTGGCGCTCAAGCTGGTGGAAGTGAGCATGAACGACGGCGTGCTGCGCATCACCGGCAAGGGCAGCAAGACCCGCCTGGTGCCTTTTGGCCAGGAAGCGCGCGGCTGGCTGGAGCGCTACCTGAAGGACGCGCGCGGCATCATCCTCAATGGCCAGGTCGACGACGCACTGTTCGTGACCGGCCGCGGCGGCCCGATGACGCGCCAGATGTTCTGGATCCTGATCAAGAAGCACGCACAGAAGGCGGGCATCCAGGCCCCGCTGTCGCCGCACACCCTGCGCCACGCCTTCGCCACCCACCTGCTCAACCACGGCGCCGACCTGCGCGTGGTGCAGCTGCTGCTGGGGCACGCCGACATCTCGACCACCCAGATCTACACCCACGTCGCGCGCGAACGCCTCAAGCACCTGCATGCCCAGCACCACCCCCGTGGTTAGTGCAAGCCGCGCCGGCGGGACTAGTCCATAATGGCCGGGCAGCACCCAATCTTCTTTGTACAGGCGAGGTGAAAATGACTCGGAACAATTTCAGTTACGAAAAGCGTCAGCGGGAACTCGAAAAGAAGCGCAAGGCCGAGGAAAAGGCCAAGCGCAAACTGGAGGCTAAAAACGCCCCTGCCGAGCCGGAAGGCGGCGCCACGGAGGCTTCGGAGCAGCCTGGGTTGGATACGGACGCGCCGCAAGAACTGTCCTGAGCCATGCGGGAAAACCGCGTTGCGCCGGCTTGGCAAGCCGGCGCCTGTCGCGGATAAAGGGAGGCGGGCCGTCCGCAAGTGTTCCGGCCCGCGGTGTTCGGTGGCGCGTAGGCTCGATCCGCATCGGGATCGAGCTCAGTGCGCATGGTTGAACTATAAAGATTGCGGTTTGCGTCATCCAGCGGGATGCGACGAGCCGACGTCTGGGCGGCATGAAATGCGTTAGCCGGGGATGAAATGCGTGCCGCCTGCCTGGTTTGCGGGCACGCGAACCGTCAATCCGCCGCCGTCCTGAACTCGCCGCGCGACGGATAGAGGCGCAGGCGCGCCAGCACCTGGCCGTGGTCCGAGGCTTCGGGCAGGCCCAGGTTCAGGTGGTCGTTCAGGTAGACCACGTTGCTCACTTCGCCAATCGCTTCCGGCAGGGCGTGGTTGAACTCGGGCGAAACCAGGATGTGGTCGATGGTGGAGTGGCGCCGGTCGTGCAGGATAGAAAAGCCGACGTCGCGGCCGTTGTCCTGCTGGCGCTGCACGCGGAAGGCGTCGTACATGCGGTCCGCCGGCGGCGTACCTTCGCCCAGCACGATCTCGGTGGTGACCGAATCGGCCACGTCGTTGAAGTCGCCCATCACGATGCGCGGGCGGCGCCGGGCGTGGGCCATGTCGGTGAGCAGCACTCGCAGGGCGGTGGCCTCGGTGCCGCGCCTTATCAGCGAGCGCAGGCAGGCGAGGGCGTACAGGTGCGGGTCGTCGCCGCTGTCGCTGGAGCGGTAGTCGGGACGGCGCGACTTGAGGTGCACCACGATCACGTCCACGACCACGCCGGGCGCGAGCTCGATGGCCGCGTGCAAAGGAGCGCGCGTGAAGCGGTCCGGGTCGCGGCTGCCGGGCGGCATGGCGACATTGTCAGGAAACATGCTCAGGGCCCGGCCCGGTTCGGCCAGCGGCAGGCGCGACACCAGGGCCACGCTGGGCGTCAGGCGCGAAGCGCTGGGATCGGGATCGAAGCCGACGTGGGCGGCATCGCGGTAGCGCCGGGTGCGCGCCAGCACTTCCTTCAGCACGGACTGGGAAAAGATTTCCTGGAAGCCGATCACGTCGGCATCGAGCAGGTCGACCTGGTGCGCGGTCCAGGCGAGCTTGGCCTCGTATTCCTCTGGCGTGAACGGCGCGAGATTGTCGTACAGGTGCGCGCCGGGCGGGGCCAGGTTGAATGTGTTGAAGGTGGCAAAGCGAATTTCTTCCTGCATAATAGAAACCCCTTTATGTTCGTCTTTAGCGTACCACGCATGGCCAAGAAAGAGCACGTGTCAGAGACACCCGCCACACAATTCCTGCGCAAACACCAGGTCGCTTTTTCCGAGCATCCCTACGAGTACGAAGAACATGGCGGCACCGCCGTGTCCTCGCGCGCGCTGGGCGTGCCGGAGCACGACGTGGTCAAGACCCTGGTGATGCAGGACGAGGCGGCCAAGCCGCTGATCGTCCTGATGCATGGCGACTGCAAGGTCTCGACCAAGAACCTGGCGCGCGCCATCCCCTGCAAGTCGGTCGAACCCTGCAAGCCGGACGTGGCCCAGCGCCATTCGGGCTACATGGTGGGCGGCACCTCGCCCTTCGGCATCCGCAAGGCGATGCCGGTCTTCGTCGAGGAGAGCATCCTGGCCCTGGACAAGATATACATCAATGGCGGACGGCGCGGCTACCTGGTCGGCATCGATCCGCGCGTGCTGGTGGACGTGCTGAAAGCACGGCCGGTGCAATGCGCCCTGGCCGAGTGACTATCCCCGAAGCATGGTGTATATTCACGGGCCGGTTTTGCTGGCTTATTAAAAAAGAGACAAGATGAACCCAACGATTGCCACCATCATCGCCACGATTGCCGCCTACCTGATCGGCTCGATTTCCTTCGCCGTGGTCGTGAGCCACGCCTTTGGCCTGGCCGACCCGCGCACCTACGGCTCCAAGAACCCGGGCGCCACCAACGTCCTGCGCAGCGGCAGCAAGAAGGCCGCCATCGCCACCTTGGTGGGCGACTGCCTCAAGGGCTGGCTGGCCGTCTGGCTGGCCGTGCATTTCGGCCCGCAGTACGGACTGGAAGAGGGAAGCATCGCCCTGGTGGCGCTGGCCGTCTTCATCGGCCACCTGTGGCCGGTGTTTTTCAAGTTCGTGGGCGGCAAGGGCGTCGCGACCGCGCTCGGCGTGCTGCTCGGCATTAACCCGTGGCTGGGCCTGGCGACCGCGGCCACCTGGCTGATCGTGGCCTATGCCTTCCGCTATTCCTCGCTGGCGGCGCTGATCGCCTCGGTGTTCGCGCCCTTCTACTACGGCCTGCTGTTCGGCGCCGACGAGATCCTGTTCGCCGTGTTCATCATGAGCGGGCTGCTGCTGTGGCGCCACAGCGCGAACATCGCCAATCTGCTGGCCGGCAAGGAGTCCAGGATCGGCAGCAAGGCGGCGGGCGCCAAGAAGAAATAAGGCCCCGCGCGCCCGAAATCCGGCCAGGCGTTACCATATCCGTTTGGCGGCACGCCCGTGCCGCAACGGACAAGAAAGGTGGTGCGCTGTGACCAAGCAACTCAGGATCGATTTTGTATCGGACGTCTCGTGCCCATGGTGCGCGATCGGTCTGAAGTCGCTGGACACGGCGCTGGGCCGCGTCGGCGCCGAGGTCCAGGCGGACCTGCATTTCCAGCCCTTCGAGCTGAACCCCGACATGGGCCCGGACGGACAGGACATCGTCGAGCACATCACCGAGAAGTACGGCGCCACGGCCGAGCAGCAGGCCCAGACCCGCGAGGCGATCCGCCAGCGCGGCGCTGACGTCGGCTTCGTGTTCGACATGGAGCGGCGCGGCCGCATCTACAACACCTTCGACGCTCACCGCCTGCTGTCCTGGGCGGAGCAGGAAGGGCGCCAGCGCGAGCTCAAGGAAGCGCTGTTCAGCGCTTACTTCACCCATTGCGAGGATCCCAGCAACCACGAGGTGCTGCTGCGCGCGGTGGGGCATGCGGGGCTGGACCGCGAAGTGGCGGCGCGCATCCTGAACTCGAACGAATTCGCGGAGGAGGTGCGTGAGCGCGAGCAGTTCTTCCAGCGGGCGGGGATCCGGTCGGTGCCGGCGATTATCATCAACCAGAAGCACCTGATCTCGGGCGGGCAGCCGCCGGAGGTGTTCGAGAGGGCGTTGAGGGAGATTGCGGCTAAAGAGTAATTGAGGTGGTGCGCCTCAAGCCAGCTCCAGCACCACCGGCTGATGATCCGACGCCGCCGTCTCCGACAGCACATCCAGCACCTTCACCCGCTCCGCCAGATCCTCGGTCACGAAGAAATAGTCATAGCACTCAGGCCGCTCCGGCCACGGATACCCGTGCAGCCCGGCGGTCGGTGCGCGCGCTGTGTCGCCGTGGACGATGCGCCAGGCGTCGCGCAGCGCCAGCTCGCCCTGTGCGGGCGCGGCCAGCATGGCCTCGTAATCGGGTGACGCGGGCGCGAAATTGAAGTCGCCGCACAGGATCGCCGACCCGGGCCGGAAGCCCAGCTGGAAGGGCGCATCCAGGTTCGGATCCGGCTGGAAGATGCGCGCGCGGGCACAGGCTTCCGCATGCAGCTCGCGCACGCGCGCAACCTGCGCCATGCGCTGGCGCGCCGAATAGTATTCCAGGTGGGTGGTCATCAGGCGCAGCTTGCCGCCGGGCGCGTCGATCACGGTTTCCAGCAGGCCGCGCGGCATGCCGGCCGGGCTTTCGGGATCGGCCGGCCAGGGCAGCAGGTGGCGATGCACCTGCGAGATGCGGTATTTCGAGAGGATCAGGTTGCCGAACAGGCGGGGAACGTTGTTCTTGTAGATCTCGCTGGGAGCGTGCTCCATCAGGTGGTAGCCGCCGAAGGCGCCGCCCAGCTGCTTGAACTGGTTCGCGGTCGCGCTGCCTTCCAGCTCCGGGTGGTTCGCCGCCACCTCCTGCAGGCAGACCACATCCGGATTGAGGCGGCGCAGCACGTCGATGATCGCATGAATGCGGATCCTTCCGTCCTTGCCACAACCCCAATGAATATTCCAGCTCACCACGCGCATCACTCACCTCCGTAAAACTTGACCGTCGGATATTGCCACCGTTTGGCGGTCGACGGTCACACCGTAGGATCGATGTCAAGCTTGCAAGTTCAGGCGAAACCCTAGAATTTATGCGGCTTCCAGCTCGTCCAGGGGCCAGCGCGGACGCACGTTGAAGGCGTAATCGCGCTGCGCCAGGTCCGGATTGCGTTCCAGGCGCATGGCGCCCGCGAAGGCGATCATGGCGCCGTTATCGGTGCAGAACTCCAGTTCAGGATAATAGACCTTGAACTTGCGTTTTACAGCAGCCGCGTCCAGCGAGGCGCGCAGCTGGCGGTTGGCGCCCACGCCGCCGGCGATCACCAGGCGCTTCAGGCCCGTGTGGCGCAGCGCGTTCACGCACTTGGCGGTGAGGACGTCGACGATCGCGTCGACGAAGCCGCGCGCGATATTCGCCTTGTCCTGCTCGCAGATATTGGCCACCACCTTTTCCTCGTGGTTCTTCACCACCGTGAGCACGGCCGTCTTCAGGCCCGAGAAGCTGAAGTTGAAGTCCTTCGAGTGCAGCATCGGGCGCGGCAGGGTGTAGGCGTCGGGATCGCCGAATTCCGCCAGGCGCGAGATCGCCGGGCCGCCGGGATAGCCCAGGCCGAGCAGCTTGGCCGACTTGTCGAAGGCTTCGCCGGCCGCGTCGTCCAGGGTCTCGCCCAGCAGGGTGTAGCGGCCGACGCCGTCCACGCGCATCAGCTGGGTGTGGCCGCCCGAGACCAGCAGGGCGATGAAGGGGAACTCCGGACGCTCCGTCGCCAGCAGCGGCGACAGCAAATGGCCTTCGAGGTGGTGCACGCCCAGCACCGGCTTGTCGAGCGCCAGCGCCAGCGAGCAGGCCACCGAGGAACCGACCAGCAGCGCGCCGGCCAGGCCGGGACCCTGGGTGTAGGCGACGGCATCGATGGCGGACATCGGAATGCCGGCGCGCCTGATCGTTTCCTCCAGCAGCGGCAGGGCGCGGCGGATGTGGTCGCGCGAAGCCAGTTCCGGCACCACGCCGCCATACTCCTCGTGCATGGCGACCTGCGAATGCAGGGCATGGGACAGCAGCCCGCGCTCGGTGTCATACAGAGCCAGGCCGGTTTCATCGCAGGAGGATTCGACGCCGAGTACGATCATGGGAAAAAGCCGGTGAGAAAGATGCAGAAGGCGGGATTTTACCGTAGGGTGGACCGGGACGCGTAGTCGGCTCCGCCGTCCACGCGGTGATAGTTAGCAGTGGAACGCGTGGACGGGAGACCCGTCCACCCTACGGGCGCTGCAGCAGCTCGGCATGCGCGCTGCGCAGCATCGCTTCCGTCTCTTCCCAGCCGATGCAGCCGTCGGTCACCGAGCAGCCGTACTTCAGCTGCGACAGGTCTTCCGGAATCGGCTGGCTGCCCGACACGATGTTCGACTCGATCATCACGCCCACCAGCGACTGGTTGCCATGGCGGATCTGCTGGATCACGTCCGACATCACCAGCGGCTGCAGTTCCGGCTTCTTGTAGCTGTTCGCGTGCGAGCAGTCCACCACCAGGTTGGCCGGCAGCCCGGCTTTCTTGAGCGCCTGCTCGGCGATCGCCACCGACACCGAATCGTAATTCGGACGGCCGCCGCCGCCGCGCAGCACCACGTGGCCGTAGGCGTTGCCGCTGGTGCGCACGATCGACACCGTGCCCTGGTCGTTGATGCCGAGGAAGGCGTGCGGATTGGCCGAGGACAGCACGGCGTTGACCGCGATGCTGACGTCGCCGTCGGTGCCGTTCTTGAAGCCGACCGGGGTCGACAGGCCGGAAGACATCTCGCGGTGGGTCTGGGATTCGGTGGTGCGCGCGCCGATCGCGGTCCAGGCGATCAGGTCGCCCAGGTATTGCGGCGAGATCGGGTCCAGCGCCTCGGTCGCGGTCGGCAGGCCGAGCTCGCACACGTCCAGCAGGAAGCGGCGCGCGCGCTCCATGCCCTCGTCAACGCGGAAGGAGTCATCCATGAACGGATCGTTGATATAGCCCTTCCAGCCGGTGGTCGTACGCGGCTTCTCGAAATACACGCGCATCACCAGCACCATGGTGTCCGCGACCTCGGTCTGCAGCGTCTTCAGGCGGCGCGCATAGTCCAGGCCGGCTTCCGGATCGTGGATCGAGCAGGGGCCGACCACGACGAACAGGCGGTGGTCCTTGCGGTCGAGAATATTGCGCAGCGTCTCGCGGCCCTGCATCACGGTGGTGAAGGCGCGGTCGGTCAGCGGCAGCTTGGCGTGCAGCTCGACCGGGGTGGGCATCCGCGCGAAGGAGCTGACGTTGGTGTTTTCGATATCGGGCGTGATGATCATGGTGCTAATCAATGTTTTCTTTAGGGAGTTGACCAGTGTAGACGCAAATTGCTGCACTTGCACACCCGCGCGCAAAATTCGCCGGCGGGCCAAAGGGGAGGGCGCCTGCAGCCGGTCCGCAATCCCGTGTATCCTTTTGCCATGAACACGGACATCGAGAGCTTTGCCGCCGCCCCCTTCATCAAGGAAATCGGCCGCGGCGTGAAGGGTGCGCGCAGCATGTCGCGCGAGGACGCGGGCCGCCTCTACGGCGCCATGCTGGACGGCCGGGTCTCGGACCTGGAACTGGGCGCGATCCTGCTGGCCATGCGCATCAAGGGCGAATCGGTGGAGGAGCTGGCCGGCTTCATGGACGCCGCCGAAGCCTCGTTCGCGCCGCTGTCGGCGCCCGCGGGCCCCTTCGCCCCGGTCCTGATTCCCAGCTATAACGGTGCGCGCAAGCTGGCCAACCTGACGCCGCTGCTGGCCCTGCTGCTGGCGCGCGAAGGCGTGCCGGTGCTGGTGCACGGCGTGCGCCTCGACCCGGGGCGGGTGACGACGGCCGAGATCCTGGCCGAGCTCGGCCTGGCGGAAGCCGGTTCGACGGCCGACATGCAGGATGCCTTCGCGGCGGGCCGGCCGGCCTTCCTGCCGATCGAGCGCCTGGCGCCGAAGCTGGCGCACATGCTTTCGCTGCGCCGCATCCTCGGCGTGCGCAACTCGACCCATACCCTGGTCAAGATCCTGCAGCCTTTCGAGGGGCCGGCGCTGCGCCTGGTTTCCTACACCCACCCCGAGTACCTGGAGACGCTGGGGGAGTACTTCACCGGCGCCGCGCCGGCGGAGCGCGGCGACGCCTTCCTGATGCGCGGGACCGAGGGCGAGACGGTGGCCAATCCGCACCGGGCCCAGCAGATCGACTGGTTCCACGCCGGCAGCCGCACGGTCCTGGTCGAACGCGACGCGCCCGCCGACGAGCTGGCCGAGGTGCCGGACACCCGTGATGCGGCCGCGACCGCCGCCTGGATCGCGCGCGCGCTGGCGGGGGAAGTGCCGGTGCCGCGTCCTATCCTGGCCCAGGTGGCCCAGTGCGTACAGGTGGCGCGCGCGCTGCGGGCCTGATCGCGGCGGGCCGGTTCGCCCTCCATCCTTCAGTTTTGCCTGTTCTTCACTGTTCGCAGCCGGGCCACCCTGGCTGCGTTCGTGTTTAGCGTTGGCTCTAAACAACGTGTTGGACTAGGCAATTTAGAGTCAGGGATCTAAAACCCGGGACGCATTTTCCCTGTCCCGAAGCCTAATTTTTCCCATAAATTTCGGTTATGTTCTGCTAAGTTTAGGTAATTGATGGCCAAATGTTGTATGCTCAAGTAATTAATTAACAATTAATTTTCATAAGAGCAATGGTATTTGAGTAAGTTTGTTGTAAGGAAAGTGATTTTCCTCAAGAAAGCGGCTATTATTTTTGCGCAACATAGCAAAACGATACTGAGCGGCAATATCTGCTGTTATTGAGAAGATATTGCTGGACGGCGTCGTTAGAAAAACGTTCGGCTTTACGCCGGTCCGCCAATTTCTGAAGGATGACCAGAATGACCAAGCAACTCCGCATCACCTCGAACCGTTTCGCTTTCGCCGCCCTGGCGCTGGCTGCCGCCGTTGCCGCCGGCAGCGTGCACGCCGCCGTCGCGACCGCCTCCTCGACCAGCACCGTGATCGCCCCGATCCAGATCTCCAAGGTCACCGACCTGTCCTTCGGCAGCTTCGCACCGGGCGCGACCCCGGGCACGGTCACCATCAGCCCGAACAGCAGCCGCGCCGTCAGCGGCGGCGTGGTGGCTGCAGGCGGCACCAGCACCGCGGCGCAGTTCAACGTGACCGGTGAAACCGGCCTGAACTATTCGATCACCCTGGGCGGCTCGGCCACCCTGGCATCGGGTTCGGACACCATGGCCTTCACCTCGATCAGCGACCTGAGCGCCAGCGCAGCCACTTCGGGTAACGTGACGAGCGGCACCCTGAGCTCCGGCGCGCAGTCGATCTACGTCGGCGGCGTGCTGACCGTTGCCGCCAACCAGGCGGCCGGCACCTACACCGGCAGCGTGACCGCCACCGTCGAGTACAACTAAGCGGCAAGCGGCGTCGGAGCCCGACCG
This sequence comes from Massilia sp. AB1, assembly GCF_018119385.1. Lineage (NCBI taxonomy): Bacteria > Pseudomonadati > Pseudomonadota > Betaproteobacteria > Burkholderiales > Oxalobacteraceae > Massilia > Massilia sp. AB1. The sequence goes on from NZ_JAGKSG010000013.1 coordinate 74,247, forward strand.
TGTCTGCACGCCGCATGTTTTCCTGCCGTTTGCTCCTTCCGGCGCTGCTGCTCATGCTGTCCCTGGCGCCATCCGGCGCCAGCGCGCAGCAGGTCATGATCTCGAACACCCGCAGCCTGGACTTCGGGCGCTTCGTGGCCGGCAGCGGCGGCACCGTGGTGATCGGCCCCACCGGCCTGCGTTCCCGCACCGGCGCCGTCGTCCTGCTCAATTCCCCGTCCGCCAGCCAGGCGAACTTCACTGTCTCCAAGAGCAGCAACGGCGGCGGCAACAAGGCCGTGATCATTTCGCTGCCCGGCAATGGACAAATCAGGCTTAACAGCGGCAGCAACAGCATGGCCGTGAACAGCTTTACCAGCTCGCCAAGCGGAATGCTTCCCTCTGTACCGGTCAGCGGCACGCCGCTGGCGGTCGGGGCCACCCTCACGGTGGCGCCGAACCAGGCGCCGGGGGTGTACAGCGGTTCGTTTTCGGTGATCGTTAATTTCCAGTAGACCCGTCAAGTAGGACCATATGATGTTTCGCCTGCAGTTTCCCGCCTTTTTCATGCGCCTGATCGGCGCCTTGTCCTTGCTGACCCTGTGCGCTCCCGCACACGCCGAGCTGATGCTGCACCCGACCCGCATCGTATTCGAGCAGAACCAGCGCGCCGCCCAGATCGAGCTGATCAACAATGGAACCAAGCCGGCCAGCTACCGCATCGCACTAGTCAACCGCCGCATGACCGAGGCCGGCCAGTTCGAACCGGCCGACACCCCGGCGCCGGGCGAGCATTTCGCCGACAGCATGCTGCGCTACTCGCCGCGCCAGATCACCCTGCAGCCGGGCACCGCCCAGACCGTGCGCGTCATGCTGCGCAAGCCGGCCGACCTGGCCGAGGGCGAATACCGTTCGCACCTGCTGTTCGACAAGCTGCCGGATGCGGAAGGCGAGAGCAGCATCGAGCAGCGCGGCCAGAACAGCGGTATCGGCGTGGTCATGAACGCCCTGGTGGGCGCGTCGGTGCCGGTGATCGTGCGCCACGGGAAAGTGGACGCCAGCATCAAGCTGGCCGGCCTCGCCCTGCAATACGACGCCACCCGCCGGCCCCTGCTGACCATGCGCCTCGAGCGCGAGGGCAGCGGCTCGGTCTACGGCGACGTGAGCGTCAGCTTCACGCCGCGCGGCGGCAAGACCACCACGGTGGGCCAGGTGGGCGGCATCGCCGTCTACACCCCCAACCGCGTGCGCCAGGCCGCGCTGCCGCTGCAGCTGCCGGCCGGCCTGAACCTGTCCGGCGGCACCCTCGAGGCCGTGTTCCGCGAACGTCCGGAAGCGGGCGGCAAGCCGCTGGCCCAGGCCAGCCTGGCGCTGCCGTGATCCGCCCGGCGAAGCTTCACTAGCCACGCACGTTCATGCGGGTCGTCCGGACGGCTTGTCTGCTCGCAGGCATGGCGCTGCTGCCTGCGCTGCTGTCCGCCTATGCGCCGCCGGCCGCGGCCGCGCCCTTGCGCGCGCCGGAAGCCAATCTGGTCCTGCTGGAAGTCCGGCTCGGCAACCAGCTGCTGTCCGACGCCGTGACCGGCTACGAGATCGGGCGCGACGTCTACCTGCCGCTGGGCGAAATGGCGCGCCTGCTGACCCTGGCCATCCGCGTGACGCCGGGCGAGGGGCGCGCCAGCGGCTATATCCTGAACGAGGAACGGGCCTTCAGCCTCGACGTGCCGGGGCGCGTGGCCGACATCGCCGGCCGCCACGAAGAGCTCGACCGCGCGCAATTCAAGCTGCTCTCCGACGACATCTACGTGGCCAGCAAGCTGATGGCGCGCTGGCTGCCGGTCGACCTCGACCTGGACATGTCCAGCCTGGCGCTCAAGGTGAAGCCGCGCGAGCAGCTGCCGATCCAGGCGCGCCTGGCGCGGCGCGAGCGCGGCAGCCTGCCTGGCATGCCGGGCGGCTATGCCGACCCCGGCTATCCACGCCTGTCCACGCCTTACCGCCTGGTCGACACCCCCTTCATCGACCAGACCATCGGACTGGCGACCACCAGCGTGGGCGGACGGCGCCAGACCGAAGCCGCCTACACGGCCTACCTGACCACCGACCTGGCGGGCATGGAAGCCGCGCTGTACGCGAGCCGCAACCGCCACGACCCCGACGCCGGGCTGCGCCTGACCCTGGGGCGCCACGATCCCGACGCCGGCCTGCTTGGCCCCTTGCGGGCGCGCACCGCCTTGTTCGGCAGCGTGCCGGTGCCGGGCGTGGCGAATGTCTCCGCCAGCAGCCCCACCGGCAATGGCGCCGTCCTCAGCAACCGTCCGCTCAACCAGCCCACCAGCTTCGACCGCCACACCTTGCAGGGCGCGCTGCCGCCGGGCTGGGACGTCGAGCTGTACTACAACGATGCGCTGGTCGGCTTCCAGCAGTCGCGCGGCGACGGCAAGTACAGCTTCGAGGACCAGCCGCTTGCCTACGGTCCCAACGAGTTCCGCCTGGTGTTCCATGGCCCGCTGGGGCAGCTGCGCGTGGAGCGCCAGAGCTTCCTGCTGGAGCAGTCGGCCGTGCCGCGCGGCGCGCTGTACTACGACCTGGCCGCGCACCGCGACCGCTTCGGCCACCAGCGCGCGCTGGCGCAGTTCGAGTGGGGCGCCAGCGACTGGCTCAACGCCACCGGCGGCTGGCAGCGCCTGGCCTTGCCGGACGGCGTGCAGCGCGGCTACGCCAACCTGGGCTTGCGCAGCTACTGGAAGGGCATGATCGCCACCGTCGATGCGGTCCATGGCGACGACGGCGGCAAGCTGGCCCAGCTCGGCCTCAAGACGCGCCTGGGCCAGGTATCCCTGTCGGCCAGCCGGGCGACCCTGGACCGCTTCAGCAGCGAGTTCTTTTCGCCCAGCGCCGACCCGGTGAAGACCAGGGACGAGCTGCGCGCCGAAGGCGTGGTCGCGCCCGGCGGATCCAGTTTCTACCCGCTGGCGCTGCAAGTGCGCCACGACCGGCTGGCCTCGGGCACCCGCAATATCGACCTGCAGGGACGGATCGCGGCCTACCGCGACGGCATCGCCCTCAGCAACACCCTGCGCTGGCAGTCGCTGGGCGGCCACGACATGGCGGACGGCCTGTTCCAGGTGAGCCGCCGGGTGGCCGGCATCGGCCTCACGGGGCAGCTGCAATACCTGATCGCGCCGGACGCGGGGCTGGGGAGCGCCGCGCTCACCGCCGACTACTACCTGAACGACGGCTACATGCTGAACCTGGGCCTGACGCGTGCGTTCCACGAGCGCGAGACGCGCCTGGCCGGCGCGCTCAACAAGAGCCTGGGCACCTATGGGCTGGGCGTGAACGCCTTCTACACGAACCGGCGCGATTACGGCCTGGGCGTGCAGTTCTTCATGGCCATGGGCTGGGAGCCGCGCGCCATGCGCATGACGATGGATGCGCAGCCGATGGCGAACATGGGCGCGGCTTCGGTGCGCGTCTTCCTCGACAAGAACCTGGACGGCGTGATGGACGAGGCCGACGAGCCGATCGGCGGTGCGGGCATCACGGTCAACGGCGCCAGCTACCTGGCGCGCACCAACGCGGCCGGGCTGGCCACCCTGGCGCGCCTGCCGGCGCACCAGCACACCGACATCGCGGTCGACCCGAACTCGCTGGACGACCCGCAATGGCAGCCGCGCACGCCGGGCGTGCGCATCGTGCCGCGCCCGGGCAAGGTCAGCAGCATCGACTTCCCCGTGGGCGTGACCGGGGAGGTGGATGGCACCACCTACCTCTACGCCAACGGCGCGCGGCGCGCGATCGGGGACCTGCGGCTGGAAGTGGTCGACAGCCGCCGCAAGGTGGTGGCGAGCGCGGTCAGCGCGGCGGATGGGTATTACGTGATCACGGGGATTTTCCCGGGAGAGTACTTCCTGCGGGTGCAGCCGGAGCAGCTCAAGCGGCTGGGGCTGACGGATACGGGGATGCACGTCATTACCATCGGGAAGGAGGGGACCGTGCTCAATGGGAGGGATCTGGATGTGCGGGCGGAGGATGGGGCGTGAGTTTTCGTGCGAACCGATAACCGCACCACCTTCCGCACCCCCACCTGAACCGTATACAATGGCCGGTTTGGCGAATCGCACCCCACCCCAAGCATGGCAAAACAATACGACGTAGCAGTAATCGGCGCAGGCGCCGCCGGCATGATGTGCGCGGCGGTCGCCGGCCAGCAGGGCAAGCGCGTGGTGCTGCTCGACCACGCCGCCAAACTGGCCGAGAAGATCCGCATCTCCGGTGGCGGCCGCTGCAATTTCACCAACATCAACGCCGGCCCGGCGAACTTCCTGTCCCAGAACCCGCACTTCTGCCGCAGCGCGCTGTCGCGCTACACCGCGCAGGATTTCCTGGCCCTGGTGAAGAAGCACCGCATCGCTTATCACGAGAAGCACAAGGGCCAGCTGTTCTGCGACGACTCGTCCGAACGCATCATCGCCATGCTGCGCGCCGAATGCGAAGCCGGCGCCGTCCACCTGCGCATGCCCTGCAAGATCGCCGGCGTGCAAAAGACCGAAACCGGCTTCACGGTCGCCACGGACGGCGGCGAGCTGGAAGTGGCTAGCGTGGTGGTCGCCACCGGCGGCCTGTCGATTCCGAAGATCGGCGCCACCGACCTGGGCTATCGCCTCGCCACCCAGTTCGGCCTGAACGTGATCGAGACCCGCCCCGGCCTGGTGCCGCTGACCTTCGACGGTCCTAGCTGGGAGCCCTTCGCCCCGCTGGCCGGCATCGCCCTCGAAGTCGACGTCAGCACTGGCAGCGGCAAAGGGAAGGGCGCCCTCCGCGGCCAGTTCCGCGAAGACCTGCTGTTCACCCATCGCGGCCTGTCGGGCCCGGCGATCCTGCAGATCTCCAGCTACTGGCAGCCCGGCACGCCGATCGTGCTCGACCTGCTGCCCGATATGGACGTGGCCGAGACCCTCATCGGCGCCAAGAAGACGGAAAAGAAGCAGCTGGGCAATGTGCTGGCCCAATGGCTGCCGGCGCGCCTGGCCGACGGCCTGCTGGCCGGGAACGGCTTCGACCCGGGGGCGCGCCTGGCCGATATGCCGGACGCCAGGCTGCGCAAGCTGGGCGACGCCATCAACCGCTGGGCCATCGTGCCGACCGGCTCGGAAGGCTACAGGAAGGCCGAGGTGACCCTGGGCGGCGTCGACACGCGCGAGCTGTCGCAGCAGACCATGATGGCGAACAAGGTGCCGGGCTTGTACTTCATCGGCGAGGCGATGGACGTGACCGGCTGGCTGGGCGGCTACAACTTCCAGTGGGCCTGGGCCTCGGGCGTCGCGGCCGGCCTGGCGCTGGCTTCCCAATGACGTGGTAATTCAGGCACAAGTTGATAAAAGCTTTTACTGATACGGAAAAGCTGCTAGAATTTCGTTCTTCCCTAAATCCAACGGTTTGATTTTTACATGACCACTATCCGCCTTAAAGAAAACGAGCCGTTCGAAGTCGCTATGCGTCGCTTCAAGCGCACTATCGAAAAGACCGGTCTGTTGACGGAACTGCGCGCTCGCGAGTTCTACGAAAAGCCGACTGCTGAGCGCAAGCGCAAGCTGGCAGCTGCCGTGAAGCGCCACTACAAGCGCATCCGCAGCCAGCAACTGCCGAAGAAACTGTACTAAGACCGTCCAGTGGCCTGGACCCGGTGACGGCGAGACCTGTCCCGGCGAGTCGCTGACGTCAGCAAGCCCGCTCCGGTTGTCACCGCGGCGGGTTTTGTCGTTTATACCCATCGAACAGAATACGGAGAATCCATGAGCCTGAAAGCACAACTGACCGACGACATGAAAGCAGCCATGCGCGCCAAGGAAAGCGCCCGCCTGGCCACCGTTCGCCTGATCATCGCCGAGATCAAGCGCAAGGAAGTCGACGAGCAGATCGAGCTGAACGACGACCAGGTCGTGGCCGTGATCGAGAAGATGGTCAAGCAGCGCAAGGATTCCATCTCGCAATTCGAAGCGGGCGGCCGTGCCGACCTGGCCGAGATCGAGAAGAGCGAGCTGGCTATCCTGTCGGCCTACATGCCGGCCGGCCTGTCGGACGAGGAAGTCGCCGCCGAAGTCGCCGCCGCGGTGGCCGCTACCGGCGCCGCCGGTCCGCAGGACATGGGCAAGGTGATGGGCGTGCTCAAGCCGAAGCTGGCTGGCCGCGCGGACATGACCGTGGTGTCGGGTTTGGTCAAGAAGGCATTGACCGGCGCCTAAAAGGCCTGCGCGCGTAATAGTATTTAGTTAGCAGCGAAACCGGCGAAGGCCGGAACCCAAGTTGCATGAGCTATCGAAACGCTTAACTTAGGTTCCGGCCTTCGCCGGAACGACGAGGATGCGCTAACTCGTTGGCAACACGCCCGAGCGTGCTCCGAGCAGGCCCACACCGGCCTGCATCTTGTTGCATGTCAACTTGCGGCGAGCGCTGCGGTATAGTCTGAGGCTAGACAAACACTGAGTAACTAAGTGATTCCGCAATCTTTCATTACCGATTTGCTCAACCGTGTCGACATCGTCGACGTGGTCGGCCGCTACGTCCAGCTCAAGAAGGGCGGGGCCAACTACATGGGCCTGTGCCCATTCCATAACGAAAAATCCCCCAGCTTCACCGTCAGCCCCACCAAGCAGTTCTATCACTGCTTCGGCTGCGGCGCCCACGGCACCGCGATCGGCTTCCTGATCGAATACTCGGGCCTGGGCTTCGTCGACGCCGTCAAGGACCTGGCCCAGAACGTGGGCATGGTCGTCCCGGACGCCGACGACAAGATCCCGCCGGCCCAGCGCGCCGCCCAGCAAGCCCAGTCGCTGGCCATGACCGACGCGCTCAACCAGGCCTGCAGCTACTACCGCGCCCAGCTGCGCGAAGCGCCGCACGCCATCGCCTATTTAAAGAGCCGCGGCCTGACCGGCGAGATCGCCGCCCGCTTCGGCATGGGCTACGCGCCCGGCGGCTGGGACAATCTGCGCTCCGTCTTCCCCGACTACGACGCCCAGGCCCTGGTCGAATCCGGCCTGGTGATCGACAAGGTGGACGAAGAGGGCAACCGCCACAAGCGCTACGACCGTTTCCGCGAGCGCGTGATGTTCCCGATCCGGAACACCAAGGGCCAGGTGATCGGCTTCGGCGGCCGCGTGCTCGACGGCGGCGAACCGAAATACCTGAACTCGCCGGAAACCCCGCTGTTCCAGAAAGGCCTGGAGCTCTACGGCTTGTTCGAGGCGCGCCAGGCGATCCGCGACGCCGGCTACGTGCTGGTGACCGAGGGCTACATGGACGTGGTGGCGCTGGCCCAGCTCGGTTTCCCGCAGGCCGTGGCCACGCTCGGCACCGCCTGCACCAGCACCCACGTGCAAAAGCTGCTGCGCCAGACCGACAACGTCATCTTCAGCTTCGACGGCGACAAGGCCGGCCGCCGCGCCGCCCGCCGCGCGCTGGACGCCTGCCTGCCGCAAGTGTCCGACGACAAGACCATCAAGTTCCTGTTCCTGCCGCAAGAGCACGACCCGGACAGCTTCGTGCGCGAGCGCGGCGCCGAAGCCTTCGAGCAGGAAATCCACGACGCCATGCCGCTGTCGCAGTTTCTGCTGCGCGAAGTGACTCAGGAGCACGACCTCGACACGCCCGAGGGCCGGGCCCACGCCCAGTTCGAGGCCAAGCCGCTGCTGCAGGCCATGAGCCCGTCGGCGCTGCGCCTGCAAATCGTGCGCGGCCTGGCCAGCATGACCCAGTCGACGCCGGCGGAACTCGAAAGCCTGTTCGAGTTGTCCAAGCCAGTGTCGGTCGCGCGCCGTGCGCCGCCGCGCCAGGGCCGCCCGGTGCCGGTGGGGCTGGAGCGCCAGATATTGCGCATCTTGGTTTCCCATCCGCACCTGGCCCTGCTGCTGGACGAGGCGGCCCTGGCTTCCTTCGACCATTTCGGAGAAGAATCGGCCGAGCGCATGCGCCACTTGGTGCTCACGGCCCAGGCGCTGGGCGAGGGCGGCACTTTTGCGGCGCTGTCGCAGCTGTTGACGGAGGAAACCACCGAGTACGACCAGATGATCGCCGAGATCGGCGCGGAGCCGGAATCGGAAGTCGATGCGGACCGCATATGGCTGCTCAGCGCTGTGCGCCAAATCAAGATGGATGCGTTAAAACAGGAACTTAACCAGTTGTTTTCTTCTGGCTTGACCCCAGATCAGGTAAGTACTCGCTATCGCGAGATTACAGCTCAGCAGGACGTCCTGGCCCGTGAAGCGGCCGCTGACATGTCCCCTCGATGAGCCTGGGCAAGCCCCAGTGTTCGCAACTGGAAAAAAGAGGGGTGCGTGCTATAATAAAACGCTAACTATTGCAACTGTTGAAACCATTTTTGGTTCAATCGCGGCGTGGTGTTTCAGTTAGCGAGGCAACGGAAGATTGCCTGCAGGGTGATGTAAGGTAACAAAACTTTATCTTTAACCATCGTAAAGTTAGTGTCGTTGTGACATCGAAAGCGCCTGTGCCAACTAAGAAACCCGAGACCAAAGTGGCTGCGAAAACCACGAGAGCATCCGCCGCCAAGGTGGAAAAATCGCAAGACAAGGCTGAGGTTCGTACGGCGAACCCGGCGCCTGTCAGTCAGACGACCGATGCGGCCGCCCTGGCCGCGATCGATACGTCCGGCTACGTCCTGCCGTCCGTCAAGGTGCCGGGACGCCGTGGCCGCAAGCCCAAAGAATTCACGCCCGAGAACGACGAGATCGCCGCACTGAACGCGGTCGAGCGCGCCGAACTGAAGGCCGCGGACAAGGCCAAGGCCAAGGACCGCAAGGCCAAGGAAAAAGCGCTGCTCAAGGACGCCTTCTCGTCCGACACCGAAGCCAGCGAGGAGGAGCTCGAGCTGCGCCGCAACAAGCTCAAGGCCCTGATCAAGTCGGGCAAGGAGCGCGGCTTCCTCACGTACTCCGAGATCAACGACCACCTGCCGGACAACATTGTCGATCCGGAAGCGATCGAAGGCATCATCGGCACCTTCAACGACATGGGCATTGCCGTCTACGAGCACGCCCCTGACGCCGAGACCCTGCTGCTGTCCGACAATGTCGCCACCGTCACGAGCGATGATGAAGCCGAGGCTGCCGCCGAAGCCGCGCTGTCGACCGTCGACTCCGACTTCGGTCGTACCACCGACCCGGTGCGCATGTACATGCGCGAGATGGGTTCGGTCGAACTGCTGACCCGCGAAGGCGAGATTGAGATCGCCAAGCGCATTGAAGACGGCCTGAAGGACATGATCCAGGCCATCTCCGCCTGCCCGGTCACCATCGCCGAGATCATCGACGCCGCCAGCAAGATCGAGAAGGACGAGATCAAGATCGACGAGATCGTCGACGGCATGGTCGACCCGGACGAAGACGAGCAAACCTCGCCGACCGCCGTCGCCCCGACCTCGACCGATGACGAGGACGAAGACGAAGAGGACGAAGAGGAAGAGGAAGAAGAGGAAGAGGAAGCATCGGGCGCATCCGGCGCGGCCGGCTACTCGGCCGAGCAGCTGGAAGCCCTGAAAGTGTCCGCCCTCGGGAAGTTCGACCAGATTGCCCAGCAATTCGACAAGATGCGCAAGGCTTTCGAGAAGGACGGCTACAACTCCAAGGCCTACGTCAAGGCGCAGGAAGCGATCTCCAACGAACTGCTGGGCATCCGCTTCACCGCCAAGGTCGTCGAAAAGCTGTGCGACACCCTGCGCGGCCAGGTCGACGAAGTGCGCCACATCGAGAAGCAGATCCTGGACGTGGCCGTGAACCGCTGCGGCATGCCGCGCGCTCACTTCATCAAGGTCTTCCCGGGCAACGAAACCAACCTGGAATGGGTGGATGGCGAAGTCAACGCCGGCCACGCCTACAGCGCGATCCTGGGCCGCAACATCCCGACCATCAAGGAACTGCAGCAGCGCCTGATCGACCTGCAAGCGCGCGTCGTGCTGCCGCTGCCGGACCTGCGCAACATCAACCGCCAGATGGCGGCCGGTGAAATGAAGGCGCGCAAGGCCAAGCGCGAGATGACCGAGGCCAACCTGCGCCTGGTGATCTCGATCGCCAAGAAGTACACCAACCGCGGCCTGCAATTCCTCGACCTGATCCAGGAAGGCAATATCGGCCTGATGAAGGCGGTGGACAAGTTCGAATACCGCCGCGGCTACAAGTTCTCGACCTATGCGACGTGGTGGATCCGCCAGGCCATCACCCGTTCGATCGCGGACCAGGCGCGCACGATCCGTATTCCGGTGCACATGATCGAAACGATCAACAAGATGAACCGGATCTCGCGCCAGATCCTGCAGGAGACCGGCGCCGAGCCCGATCCGGCGACCCTCGCGATCAAGATGGAAATGCCGGAAGACAAAATCCGGAAGATCATGAAGATCGCGAAAGAGCCGATTTCGATGGAAACGCCGATCGGCGACGACGACGATTCGCATCTGGGCGACTTCATCGAGGACAACAACACGCTGGCGCCGTCGGATGCGGCCCTGCATGCCTCGATGCGCGGCGTGGTGAAGGATGTGCTGGACTCGCTGACCCCGCGCGAAGCCAAGGTGCTGCGCATGCGCTTCGGTATCGAGATGTCGACCGACCACACCCTGGAAGAGGTGGGCAAGCAGTTCGACGTGACCCGCGAGCGTATTCGCCAGATCGAGGCGAAGGCGCTGCGCAAGCTGCGTCACCCGTCGCGTTCTGACAAGCTGAAGAGCTTCCTGGAGGGTAGCAACTGATTAGAGCAGCTAGACCTTGACGGACCTGCGCTAAAAGCAATATGCTCTCGCCACTTCGCTCATCCGGTTCCGCACCGGTGAGCCGGTGGCGAGTTCTTCTCCACTGTCCCGATTTCTGGGCCTCTAGCTCATGCCTGGTTAGAGCAGCGGACTCATAATCCGTTGGTGCCCGGTTCGACTCCGGGGAGGCCTACCAAGAAAAACAAAAGCTTACGCGAATTTTCCGCGTAAGCTTTTTCCCTTTCTGGTCCATTTCTGGTCCATGGAGTTTTTTTACCTCTTCCAAACCTCTGCTGCCAATGGCAGCTCGTTTAGCTCGCCACGTGCTTCACGCCAGCTGGGGTAATGCTCATCAAGGATTGCGATAAAGCGATCATTGTGGGTTGGCTCAATCAAATGGGCCATTTCATGCACGACGACGTACTCTAGCAAATCCTTCGGCTTTTTCACCAGTTCCGTATTGAGGCGGATGTTTCTCTCTGCGTGATTGCAACTGCCCCATTTGGTTTTCATCCGTTGTAGGAAGTAGCCGGAAACGCTGACCTTGAGCTTTCTTTCCCACTTTTGAATAAGGTGTGGCACGACCTCATGCAGCAGAGACTTGTGCCACTCATGCATCACCTCCGCGCGCTTTTCTGCGCTGCTGCCTGGACGAACAATCAGGGTGAACCGCTTGTTGCTGACGATAACGGTGGGCTTTACATCCTGGTAGCCCACCGTCATCAGGTAGCGCCGCCCCCAAACGTGGTGGCTCTCACGCTCAACGTATTGGCGTGGCGTTTCCCGTGCCTGGCATTCCAGCTTTTTCTGCTGGTCACGAATCCAGACCAACTTGGAGATCGCGTAGGCACGGGCTACTTCTAGGCGAGTGCTGGTTGGGGCGGCAAGGGTCACACGTCCATCAGGCGGATGAACGGTGAGGTGGACATTCTTGATGTCCTTCCTAATTACCGCGATCGAAATCTCGCCCAGTTGGATCGTCTCGTTCATCAGTACCCCGGTTGGTTCTTGATGATCTCAAAAATAGCCTGCGTCGCCATCCGATCCCGCAACATGATGGGGAACAGGGCGTTAAGTACTTGCTTCTCACGCGTGTCATCACCTTTCCAGCCTGCCGGTGCCTGCTCTCGCATCGCCTGATCGAGTTCGAGCGCGAGCTTCGCCTTGCCATCGTCGTTAGTCGGGCAAACGAAAGTTGCGGCCGGAATGCTCGCCAGATTGTTGAATAGCGCGATGGCCTCCGGGTGTCCGTTGAGCACGTGCGGATGGCTGCCCGTATTCTTTGCCACCATCTTTTTCACCAACTCTTCGGCCTTCTGGAGAAATTTCTCGTAGGCAGCGGTGTCGTCGCGCTTTTGCTTGATCAGGTCTTCGAGCAGCTTGGAGATCTCGTCGTAAAACTTCGGATCAGTCAGTTGGTCCCGAATGATCGTCTTGCGGACGTTGTTGATGATGCCTTCAGAAATCGCATTTCTCGACAGCTTGCCCTTCTGGTTGAGCTTCTTGGCAATGGCGTCGTGAATGCCGGTTTCGATAATCAGTTCGGTCAGAGAGAGCGAGCTGAGATTTCCCAAATCGTCAGCTGGGTCTGCTTGGATGTAAGTGTTTATGAGGTGGCGCATATCCGCCTCATAAGGCTTGATGTCCAGCTCTTCGCCTGAATGCTTCTTGATCGCCGTGCGGGTGTCGGCGTAGAACTCGATCTCTGTTTCGAGTGCAGCAATATCGGCCGCTGAATACCCTGCGTCTTCAAGGTTCTGGGCAATTGCTGCATAGGCTCGCAGGAATGCGGCTGCCGACTTATAAAACGAGATGCGCAGCGGTTCGGTGTTCAGTAACGCTTCTGGATCGTTGGCATCACCGCAGAAATAGTGGAGGTACTGCTCCATCTCGCGGGGCATGGCCACCGGCTCACACAAGTAGCGCAGTGCTTCCCGGGAAGCATCGAGCTGCGCCTTGCCTTCCTTCAGCCAGTCTTTCACGGCTACGTTTCCGTCATCGCCACCTTCGTCAATGTCCAGCTCGTCCGAGGTGTAAACGGCGATGGAGTCCTGCACCTTCTCGAACAGCTCTTTGTAGTCGACGATGTGGCCATAGTCCTTGTCGTCGCCGTCGAGCCGGTTTGTGCGGCAGATAGCCTGGAACAGGTTGTGATCGCGCAGATCGTTGTCGAGGTAGATGTAGGTGCAGGAAGGCGCATCAAAACCGGTCAGCAATTTGCTCACCACGATTAGCAGCTTCAGATTGGCAGGCTCCTCGATGAAGCGCTGCTTGGTCTTGTCCTCGTAGTCCTTAGTGGTCTGATCTTTCTGCAGGACGTGCTGGGTGTAGGTGTCGAACTTGTAGCGCTCGTCGCTGTCCTTGGGCTCGCGCGAAATCGCGTTGTGATTGGGCTCGTAGGACGTAATGATTCCGCAGTACTTACCGAACGACGTGTTCTGGAACAAACGGAAGTAGTGGCAGGCGTCGTAGATGGAGGCTGCCACCAGAATAGCCGTTCCCCGGTCATTGTTCAGACGCGGCTGGACACCGAAGTCGTGGATGATGTCGGCAATGATGCGCTGCTTGCGCTCACCAGCACTCATTAGCTCTTCCATCGTTACCCAACGTTTGCGCAGAACCGACCGCTGGAAGTTGTTCAGCCCCTTGGTCTTCTGGTCGAACCAAGCATCGATGGCCTTTTTTGAAGTCAGTCGCTGCGGCACATCACGCGCTTCGTATTTCAGGTCGAGCACCACCTTGTCAGCCACCGCTTCGTCAAACTTGTAAGTATGGATGTAAGTGCCGAAAACCTCGCGGGTGGTTTGCTTGTCTTTGCGCAGCAGAGGCGTGCCGGTGAAACCGATGAAGATGGCGTTCTCCAACCACCGTTTCATCTGCTTGTTCATGTCGCCGCCTTGCGTGCGATGACATTCATCGACGAAGACGTAGATACGGCCGGCAACCTTGGGAGGCTCTCCTTTCAGGTCAGTCGTATCAAACTTGTGGATCAGCGCGCACATCAGCCGCGGCGTGGCCGCCCCTAGCTTTTCAACCAGTTCCGCGCGAGAGGTGATGCGCGGCGATGCCGCATCTTCGCCAATCACGCCTGCATTGCGCATCACACCCACGATTTGCTTGTCCAGCTCATCGCGGTCAGTAATGACCAGGACACGGGCGTGCGGGTCATACTCCAGCAGCCACTTGGCAATCAGCACCATCAGAATGCTCTTGCCGCTGCCTTGGGTGTGCCAGATCACACCACCTTCCTGCTGCTTCACCCGCTCCTGGGCCGCTTTCACGCCGTGGTATTGATGGACGCGAGGTACCTTCTTCTGCCCGCCATCAAAGATGATGAAGTTGCGGATCAGATCCAGCAGGCGCACCTTGTCAAACATTTGCGCCAGCGGCTGATCCAGCAGAGCACCTTCAGCAAGTGGCCCTGATGTGGTGGTGCCTTTATCTTTGCGTTCCTTCCACTCCACAAAGAACTTCTCAGGGGTGCCAGTGGTACCGTAGCGCAAACCCTGCGAGTCGCTGCCCGCCAGCACCAACTGCACCGTGCTGAAGAAGCCCTTGTTGAAAATCTCTTCTTGATTGGTGATGAGCTGGCGAACACCGTCGGCCACCTCCACCGAGCTGCGTTTCAACTCAATGACGGCAATGGCGATGCCATTGATGTAAACCACCAGATCTGGCCGACGCTCATAGCCGCCCCGCAAGGTGACTTCTTCGGCGAGGCCAAAGTCGTTGTTGCTGGGCGTTGCCCAATCGATGAGGTGTACGGTCTCATGCGCCTGCCCGGCTGCAGTCTGCACCGGCACGCCATAGCGCAGCAGTTGGTAGGTGCGCAGATTGGCTTGATACAGGGTGATGCCGGTTGAGTCGGCGGCGGTCAGGAGCTTTTGTAGCGCAGCAGAAATGTGTGTATCGGAATAGCCACGCCTCCCGAGGTTGCTGCGTAGCAAGTCAGCTTCGATAGGTCGGTTTTTGTCGCGTTTACTCCACTCGCCCAAGTGATCGTAGCCAAGGCAGTCAGAGCGACTCACATCTGTAAACAGGGCTGCAACGCGGTTTTGCGTCTTGCGCTCAGAGCGGGCTTGTTCAGACATGGCTTTCCTCCTTGGTATTCAGACGCGTTTTGCCCGTGAGCAGCTCCTGCATCATGGCTTGTTTGATGTTGCGGGTTTTGTCTCGGCGGGCTTCGAAGGTTGAGATCTCGGCATCCATTTCGGCGATGGCTCGCGTGATAGCCGACTGCTCTTCTTTTGTTGGAGGCGCCAGCAACTTCAAAGGCCTGGATCGCCACGACTATCGTAGACACTCCTGAGCCATAATGTCGGGCACAAGGAGAAAATATGAGCGGGAAGCGGTACACAGAGGAATTCAAGATTGCAGCTGTCAAGCAAGTGGCGCAGGGCGGTCACGCGGCGGGCGAAGTGGCAGCACGGCTCGGGATAAGCATCCACAGCCTGTACGCCTGGACGAAGCGCTATAGCGTACCCGAGGCGGAGCGCAAGGTTGCCGATAGCCAGTCCGACGAGATGCGGCGCCTGAGGGCCGAGCTCAAGCGCGTCACCGAGGAGCGTGACATCTTGAAAAAGGCCGCGGTGTACTTTGCCAAGACGTCCGGGTAAGGTACACCTTAATTGCTCAGTTACAGGACCAGTTCCCGGTACGCCGGCTGTGCAAAGTGCTCGAGGTGCATCCGAGCGGCTTCTATGCTTGGCGCCTGAACCCTGAAAGCAAGCGAGCCAGAGAAGACAAGCGCCTACTCGTGCCGATCAAGGAATCGTGGCTGGAAAGCGGCAGCGTGTACGGCTATCGCAAGGTCAGCGACGATCTGCGCGAGCTCGGTGAACAATGCGGTATCAATCGCGTCCACCGTCTTATGAGATCGGCCGGAATTCGTTCGCAAACCGGCTACGCCAAGCGGAAATATAAACGTGGCGGTGCCCCTTCGCTGGTAGCGCCTAATCATCTGCAGCGCCAGTTCGACGTGCAGGAACCCAACCGCGTTTGGGTGACCGATATTACGTACATTCGCACTTACGAAGGCTGGCTTTATCTGGCCGTTGTACTGGACCTGTTTTCGCGTCAGGTGGTTGGCTGGTCGATGAGTTCACGCATCGATCGCGAGCTGGCGATGAATGCGCTCTTGATGGCGGTCTGGCGGCGTCAGCCCAAGAATACGGTAATGGTGCATTCCGATCAGGGCAGTCAGTTCAGCAGCTACGACTGGCGCGACTTCCTGGACCAGCACAATCTGCAGCAAAGCATGAGTCGACGTGGGAACTGCCACGATAACGCCGTGGCCGAAAGCTTCTTCCAGCTCTTAAAAAGGGAACGGATCCGACGCAAAACCTACGGTACCCGGAATGAAGCAAAGCAGGATGTCTTCGATTACATCGAGATGTTTTACAATCCGAAGCGCCGGCACAGCTTCAGCAATGACTTGTCGCCGGTCGAGTATGAAAAGCAGTATTTCAAGCGGCTCGCGAGTGTCTAGGAAACTCGTGGCGATTCAGGTTGTACATTGCAGCGAGCCGTTTAAATTTTTAATTGTGGCAGCGCTAGCCGATGATGCCAGGTGCATGGGACCGTGCCCGCAGCTGCTCGCTGGCGTCTCGTTGTGGAAAGCTTCAAGACCACGAGATGGAGCCTCTGTACTTCAACAACTAAGCGATTCATCGGTGACTAACTGTGCTTTAACTACGATCGCCTGCGAAGCGCTTGCCACCCAAGAGCCCTATGCAAGCGCCGGGGCGAACCAGTTGGCACTTATTGCAGCGGACGGGATTACGCATCGAGGACATCTAAGATTTCGGCTTGCATGTGTTGGAGCGCATGAAGAACGTCTTTCTCCTTTAGCAGTGCTTTGATATCGGCTTCGAAGCGCACCAATAATTCAGAGAGTCCTGGACTGGACGCGGCCTCGTCATGAATCAGTTCCATGTAGATGTCGATAATTTCATCTGTGATCGTCGATAGGTCTGCTTGTGCGTCAATCATCGTATCGACGTGCGATGCCAGAATATCCGACAGTAAACCTGCGTTCGAGATTGTTGAGCAAACGAGTCCTTCACTACTCACTTCATAACCGATGACGTCTCCGCGGTGCGGACCGATCAAGTCAAGCGTGCGCCGCGAAGCCTTTTCGGCAATCTTATCCATGATGACTGACTCAATGGCTTCGACGTAGATGTTGCCCAATGCGTAGTCATCGCCAAAGGAGTCATATTTCGACGCATACGAGGTCAGAAATATCTGCCAATGCCTAGGCAAGAGCTCGATTTCGGAAGAAACGAGACTGCGGACGGTCGAATCCCAGTTGTCAGACAGGGAGCCTAATCCCATAACGTTGTCATCAAAGGGGCCTTCTTGAAGTACCCAACAGTACTCATCCCACATATGGCGTGCTGCAACATCACCGAACATGCCGACCGGCGATCGCGATTGCAGCTGGTTTATCGCAACTTGGACAATCCTGTCTACTTCCGGTTGGGATGCGGAATCTACGGCAGACAAAAGCTGCGAAATGCAATTTGGATCGATCTCGGTGCGATCGTTTTTCATACTTATTCGCTTTTAGTGGAAGGACTTAAGTTGTGTAATACAAAAAGCAAGACATGAGACTGCAAGTCGACATTTGCTAGTAGACTTTTACATCATATCCTAATGCTCGCAAAGCTTTACTTGTCCGACCGTTACGCGGCGGAGCAACCTCAGGGCGAACCCATCCCACTAATTCGGCCATCGTGTTCAAGCCATAATGCGGCAACCGGTATTGTTTGTCGCGTGCGGCTATGTAGAGTCGTTGCCACGTATCGTCCTCCTTTCCACCATATAGAATAAAATTCAGTACTTCCAAGACGCTCCATCCCTTTTCATTCCTTTGCCGGAGTAGCCAGTTAGCGTACAGGAGGATACGCTCTTCGCGGTTCATGTTCCGGACTCCAGGTTTTCCTAGCGTCTCCAGCTTCATTTTGATAACGTGATCCCGCGTAGCGTGCGTTCTGATGCAAACGCCAGCCAACTCGGCTTCGCTCAAATGTAGGATATTTTCGGGACTAAGGTGATGGTGAATGAATGGTGCGTTGGAGTACAGCATCTCGTCCTCTTTTGACGGCGCTGCGGGCGTGTCCTGCCACCAGCGCATTGCGGCATCTACAGCAGCTCTAGGATTGCTGTAGTTGCGTCGGAAGTAATCCTCATAGGGCTTTGAATTGCCTTCGCCGACGTGGTTGTAATAATAGGCATGCAGAAACTGATCGATCTGCCATCCGAGTGGGATATCCTCTGCGATCCAGCATGGCCGGTGCTGCGCAAGACGTTCACCGATTTGCGCGAGATGTGTCAAAGTCGCGTGCCATTCTGTCTTGAACGCCTCACGGCGCCTGTCGAACGCCTTACGTTTTTCATAGAATACCAGCCCACCCCAAACTGGTGTCTTCCGCAATTCCTTGCCAAGGGCCCATGCTTTCCCGCGCTTAGCCTCGATTTTTTCCATCTCTTCGATCAGTTTTGTGCTGAGCGGAATGGCGACCTTCAGGTTACGTAGCTCGTCAAAGAACCCGTCAAGTTCAACGTCCATGCCGTTTGATTGCAAATCCTCTTCGCTGAGAAATACGCCGGCCTCAATGTTGGTGAACCAAGCGCGATCAGTGAGATTGGCTGACCCAATGTAGGCACCGTACCCCTTCCACCAGATCACCTTACTGTGTAGGCAGTCAGGGATGAATTTGCAAAAAATGTTATCCCGCTCATGCCGCAGCAAGCGCTTCAATAGAGGAATGGCGACAGGCACAGTGTGGTCGTAGCGCATCCAAAGATCGAGACGAAAGCGGTACTTAAGGCAATTACCGATGAAATCATCTTTTTCGTTGGTCGAGTTACCTCCATAGGCAATGGCAGCAAGCACTCCATCAACATCGTCTTCGGGACCCGGAAGGACGTCGGCAAGGTGGCATCCGTTGAGAACATTTGCAACGAATTTCATGTGGCTCCTATTGAGTTGGGAACGCGACTATTGCTTTATTTGCAGTTTAGGAAGAACGATAACTGGGAATCGGCAACGTGCCGGAGGTCATTAAGCTTAGGAGTGAGTGACCTGAAGGGGCAGGCAAGCTGTATCCCTTTTTAATATAGATTGCTCGTCTTTTATCTCCCACAGCAAGATCTATACCGTGCTATTAGTTGCGATACATGGGTAATCGTATTGCGCTGAGCCGTTGGTACTCAACCTCGCCCCGGGAACTTGTTTTGTTAGCGTGCTGGCGGCTGGGAGGTTGTTGCAAATCTAATCGGCATCAGTGTTTCTTTCATGACGTCATTAGCTGCGCCGGTCGGGGCGCTACCGTAGAGCTCGTCGTAAAGATTGGGCCGTGCAAGCTGCGCCAGAAAAGCCTCGCTCGCCCGCACATCTCCGTAGTACATCAGCAGATGTCCGTACATTACCGGAAGCACTTCGGTGATGTACCGCATGGTTGTTTCGCCATCTTTTAGAAAACCCAAAACGGTTCCGAGTTGGTCGCCGAACATTAATGAGCGCGGCCGATACTCTCGTCCCGTTCCGGACAGGCTCAGCCCCGTCCCGATTGTGATTACTGCTAAGTATTCGCCAAACTCATGCCAGTCAGCCAGCAGCCCCAAAAATGCGTCGACAGTCTGCGGAAGCGCCTGTCTGTCCCGATAGTACGACAACACCAGTTCGTGCAGCCGAGCTTCAACCTCGAGCGGCTCGAGCAGGTACAGTACGAAGTGATCTTCTCCCTTAGGCGCAGTTAGCAAGCTCGACAGATTCGATTGGCCCTTACTCGGTTTGACCCGATGTCGGTTCTGTAAAAAATGTACATGCTCGTGCGCGAGGATGGCCGCGATTCGGTGGTCATCATCGCCTGCTTTTCCAAGCACCGTTACCTGCTGATCGTCGCCGGTAAGAGGCACAAAGTAGGCAAGCCCCCGCTTGCGTGATTTTTCGAACCTGCGCAATGCCATCATGATGGTCAAGCGGACAACGAACCGAGGAGCAATGTAGGGGTGAGGCAGAGGTTGTGCCGGAAGAGCCGCTTTGAGATCATCAGTACATCTTGACAAGCTGACTAAAACCGGAAGCAGTTCGGTGGCTACCAACGAACGATCCAACTCGAATGCGCCAAGTACCTCAGCGCTGCGGCGCCAGTAGTTGAGCCAACGACCTGGGCCACGGACCTGTACGACAACGAACTCAAGGTTTGCCTCTTGGCATCGCAGCGGAGCGGGAGGGTAGGTGCCGAAATCTTGGCGCAGCTGTTCTTTTGACGACCGGGCGTAACGCCGATATACACCAAACATAACCACTTTCATTTCGGTAATCTTGCAGCATACTGCGCAACGTTTTTCCTTGCAAGGCCCGGCGCAACCATCGCAGCGATCCTCTTAACGACTGCTCAAGTTTAAATTCGTTCAGTGCGGCCACAAGCAGGCCGTTCAATTTGCATGACCGGTGAAAAATCGTTATTCTGAAAGAAATTGCAGACTGTTAATTACAGGATAGCCGTGACCATTCAACGTGTTGTATGCCCCCCTTTGAGTGAACTTGATACGCTTCGCCAGCCACTGACGGAAGGGGAGCGCATCGTCCTTGACTATTTCTTAGCTTCCTTACCGAGCTCGTGGGAAATTTACATCCAGCCTCATTTGAACGGCTTACGTCCCGATTTCATTCTGCTTCACCCTGAGCGTGGGATCGCCGTATATGAAGTAAAGGATTGGAACCTGGATGCGATGGACTACTTTGTCGAGCAAGAGTATCACCGGCCCCCACGTCTGATGGCGCGCCGGGATGGCCGCACATTTTCAATTGAAGAACATAATCCGGTTGCAAAAATCGCCTTGTACAAAGAAGAAATATTTTCTTTGTATTGCCCCCGACTCTCTTCAAAATCCGGGCTCGGCGCCATTGTCGCCGGCGTCATCTTCCCATTTGCGACTGAGGCCCGGGTGAGGCAGCTGATGCTGCCGATTCAGAAACACTATAGACAAGACGAGTTTAAGTCGTTATATCCGATCATTGGTCGGGAAACGCTCGCCACTATCAAGGATGCTACAGTCAAAAAAACCTTGCGCAGTTTGTATACCGTCGACGAGCGCATGAACGGCGATATCGCCGCCGACTTGCGGCACTGGCTGGTAGAAGCAGACGCCGCAGCCGAACAGCGCCGACCACTGATGAATGACCTGTCGTCTTCACAGAAACGGTTGGTGACGACGAGGACGGCGACCGGGTATCGCCGTGTGCGCGGCGCGGCCGGAAGCGGCAAGACGTTCGTACTGGCTGGGCGCGCGGCCATGCTTGCTGCGGAAGGGAAAAGCGTACTCGTCATCACGTTCAACATTACTCTGATTAACTACATCCTAGACATGTCGGTGCGGTTCACCCAATCAGGGAAGGTGCGCAAGCAGATTGTCGCACTCAACTTTCATTCCTGGTGCAGACGGATTGCCGCTGGCACCGGTAACAATGAACAGTACGACGAGTTGTGGACGCAGGGTTTGCCTGTTGAAACGGTGCTGCGCGAATGCTTGCCCGAGTCCACACAGCAATGGCTAGCAGGGCTACGCGAATCAGAAAAATGGGACGCCATCCTGCTCGATGAAGGCCAGGATTTCCAGCTTTCGTGGTGGATCACGCTGCGCAAGGCTCTCAAGCAGGATGGGGAGGCGCTGCTGTGCGCAGACCGGACTCAGAACATATATGGCATCGCTCCCTGGACAGAGGAGGAGATGAGCCATGCAGGCTTTCGCGGTCCGTGGGGCACGATGGAAGAGTCCTTTCGTCTTTCTCCGACCATGTGCCGCTTGGCCAGACTATTTATTGACGAGTTCTTAGGGGACGCCGAAGTCCAGGTGCCTGAGCCTCTCCAGGGGACAATCGAATACAAGACGATCCTAAAATGGTGGCAGGTTCCACAGGGTGCGGCGGCGCGGTACTGCGTCGCTGCCATGGAGCGCATGATCGTCGACTCCGATCCTCCGATCGCCTTCGCCGACCTTACCTGCGTTGTTGAAAACGAGCGAACCGGGCTCGAAATCGTAGCGTTGCTTAAAGAGAAACGCATCGCCGCCGTGCATACCTTTGGCCAGGGGGAGTCGGCGCTTGAAAAGTATTACGATGGCAAGCGCAAGAAGCAGGCTTTCTTCAAGGGAGACGCACGGGTAAAAGTCACAACGCTGCATAGTTATAAGGGCTGGGAGTCGAAAACGCTAGTCGTCCACATCGGCAATGCCAAAACACCTGCGTCTCTTGCCCTTGCCTATGCAGGCATTACGCGGCTCAAGAAAGACGATTTCGGGTGCTATTTAACTGTGGTGTGCGAAGCGGGCGAATTAGCCGAATATGGGCGCAGCTGGCCGGTTCACCAGAGCTTTCCCGACGACGAGATCGTAACGCAATAAGACGTTAAAAAGATCAACGCTCGGCGTCAGCACAGGTTTCCCAAAGCTGCTCTCTCCTCGAAGAGATTTCTCCTGAAGATGCCTCAGCCAGTTCGTTACAAGGCCCGGTGACAGCCAAAGGGGCAGGCGTCCGATGTCCTAAGATCCTAAGCTGGTCGCGTTCTTCACCCAAGCAGTTCTACTGGCGGGCTTGAAGATTTTTGGATAATTACCGGCACGCACAAACCTTTTTTAAGCTAGAGTAGTGTCTGTTTGGAAACAACCTTTACCTTCTACGGGATGAGCATGAAGCGTGTCGCCTTCGCCCTGGTTTTGCTTGCCAGCGGCTATATGATTTCCCATCTGTCGCGGCCCACGGTGCCACCACTATCCCCAACGGTCCTGACAGAGCTACCCGTTACCAGCGGTCCTGACGGAAAGTACAAGGATTTTTTAGAAACTGGTAAACGTGCATTGCAAGAGCAGAGCAAGTTTATGGCTGCTTCAGTTACAAGAAAAGATACGCTCATTCGATCTATCACGAAGGATATGCTTGTATTTTCGGCCGGCACTACAGTAGTTATCCATTACGTAGCCGAATACTCATTTGGTTTCGATCTCAGGCCAGGAAACTTTGACATTAAAAGCAAAGCGGCCGGTATTGAGCTGCACCTTTCTAAGCCAATTCTAATCGGGCAGCCTGGTATCAAGTCGCAGAGCTTCGAGGTGCCTAATTCGAGTGTCTTCATCAGTGCCAAATCAAATGTTTTAGGTTTATATCAGGGTTTGCCAAAACTCGTTCTCAATAATGGTAAGGTGCTTAGCGGAGAAGAAGCAATTGTTGCGTTATGCGAAAAAAAATTGATTGCTTTCCTAAGCGATTTCCTTGCAAAGCAACCAGGTATTAAGATCGTTCCCGCCATTAAAGTGACTTATAAATAACGAAGAAGTATCGCGGCGTACAAAAGAAGAGACAACAAATGACAATTCCATACATGGCAGTGCAAGGTGGCGGTTTTGCTCTCACTGTTATAGGGAAGGCCATCATGGCCCTCTACGGCGTAGCATCAAACATCAATACCTTCGTCGACGAACACATAGAAGCGATGAGGAACTCTGACAACGCGACGGTTGCGCAAAGTGGACGGGTCCTGGAAGGCGCAAAGTATGGTTTCGGAATCGGATATATCGTGCCAGTCGCAATTATTGCGGTTGGCCAACTTCTGCTTGGGAACCACCTCGCAGCCATAGGAACCGTTGCGAGCGCCGCAGTGCTCGCAAATCCAGTTGCCATGACATGCGCTGCAATCGGTGCCATCTACTACGGTTGGAATGCATTATCGGCTACCGAGCAGTCCGCTCTCCTTCAGCGTTTACATGTAGATCTCGAAGTAGGTGTCGAACTCATCAAAGCCATTATCAGCTTTGTCATTGCCAAAACGAAGGAGCTACTAAGCTCAGAAAATTTTAAGGAGCTCAAGCAGTTCATCAGCGAGGCAGCAGCAACATTTGGCAAAACGCTTGGCGACGTAACCCGCGCCATTAAGGATCATGTAGTTGGCGCTGTCGACACGGTCGTGCGAACTACAGTAGAGGCTGGGCAAACGATGGCAAGTGCTGTCGACTCTATCAAGCAATCCACGTCAGCTGCCGGCGAATCCGTTATTAGTACGCTACGGAAGCTACCTCCCAAGCGCTAGGTCGCGCATGCCACCAGGTATGTCCCGTACAGCTGAGAACCAGGCGGGCTGATTCTTTGCCACCGGCCCTTTCAAGTCGATCTTTTAGGTTTAGTAAGCGTGTTTATCTACCGAAGAATGACAAGATCAAATACTAAGCCAATAATTTTAAGAAGCGGTCACGCCGCTATTATGCGCAGCTAAGCGCTTTTTTAAGGGGATGCTAGGTGAAGTCGCCGAAAGAGTTACGAACTGAGATTCAAACGTTGCGCTGGAGCGTTGATTCGCTTCGAGACGCCCTCCTGCGTAAGGTTCCTGGCGTTAAAGAGCCGGGGTGGGGCATACGCAAAGAATGCGAAAAGGCCGCCGATGCATTGGACTCGCTCCTCAAAGGCCAAGTGATTCCAGACTGGTACAAGGTTGCGGTTGTAGGTCGATTTAAGGCAGGGAAATCATCGTTCGTCAACGAATTGCTAGGGGCACGTCTCGCTGGAGAGGACACTAGTCCTGAGACAGCGGCGGTGACGACATTTCGACATGGACCTACGGTCAAGGCAGTTATACGCTTTGTCGGAGCGGAGGCATGGCAAGAACTCCGTAAACTTCATCAAGAAGACCCAAAGCATGTCGACGCTCACCGCATGAAAATGTGGAGCAGTTTTGATGGGAAAGCTCGCAAGAACTCGGATGGCGAGATTCTCGAGACCTTTGATCTTTCAGCGCTCGAAAGATCATATGTGAAGCCAGGGGGAAACAGTTTAGAGATTATTCTGGACAAGCCCGGCGACAAGGCATCTGAGAACAACTTCAGGCGCAAGTTAAAAGATTTTACCTCCGGAACTCGTCCTCATCATTGCCTGGTGGAGGGCATCGAAATATCCTCCCCATCTCCTCTTCTTGAAGAAGGGGTCCTCTTGGTAGACACACCCGGGCTGGACGATACAGAGCGATTTCGCGTGACCTTGACTGAAAAAGCTGTCGAGGACGTCGATGCCGTGCTTTTCTTGACACAGTCTGGGGTCGCATACGGGCAATCAGAAAAAGACTTCATGTTGACTTTGCTCCGTCGGGGCACGGTAAAACAACTCATTTTTGTCATCACACAGGTCGACAAAACTTATGACCAGCATTTATCCGCGGCCAATGACAACGACGAAGATCCAGAGTCTTTGGCTCAACGTATAAGGCGAGAGGAGCGCCGAATTCGTGCTGAGATCGAAGCGACGCTCAACGAGCTTGGAAGCGAAGACTCTCCCGCCCTGCGCAGGTATCGAGAGCAGCTCGGAGTTGTAGGTTTAGTTTTCACGTCAGCTAGAAAGCACCGGGACTGGAAGGATGGAAAAGACGTAACACATCGAATTCTTCCTGAAGATCCGGGTGGAATTGGGCATATAAAGTTGCAGCTGCTTCAACTATTGTCGACAGAGTCGCGACTAGCTCATGTCTCTCACAACATTGCTTCAGGGGCTAAGTCCACCCTGGACGACTTGCTGGGCACAATTGCCAATCGCCGCGCCGCTCTGAATGGGATTAGGGACGGGGAGGTAGCCGAGCAAAGGCTCGCCACGTTTCGTGTGGAGTTTGAGGCTGTTAGGGAAAGGTTTCAAGCAGCAGCAGAGTCCGACGTCAGCATCCTCCGAAAGAATCTTGAGGCCGCGAATAAAAGGAACAATCACCTTATCGAAACGATAGGGCTGATTGCCGATCGGGAGCTTGGTGACTTTGAGACGAATGACGTCGGTAAGCACTGGAAGACCCGCCGCTCAGGTTATTGGGGATACATGCACAACCTGCAAGGGCGAGTAGCGAACAAGATTTTCCCAAGAGTGCAGGAGTTACTATCAGACATGACGGGTCACTTCGCGTCTTTTGTCGAGCATTTCGAAAAGCATCTCTCAGCGCTTTCTTCATCGAGTGGAGAGCTGGCGGAGAAGCTCGAGCTTGGAGCCAGCCTGCCCTTTGATCTTACTAAAACGCTGGTTGGCTCTTTGGACAAGTCCCTCAGCGTCGCGAACGACCTTATCGCAACGGAAGAGCAGCGGATCATCTCCTTTTTAGATGACTTCGTGTCAGATGAAGTATCCGAAAAAATATCCGCAGCGAGAGAAAAGGTCGCCGATGTGTTTGGTAAGGGGACTACCTATCACCAATCAAACGAAGTAAGGGTCTTCTATGCAGAAGTGCGACGCTTGCTTCAGGAAGCGCTGTCGAGCCACCTTGGAGAGCGCGCGGCTGCTTTCGCCGAATTCCTTGCGGTCGAAGCTGACGGCGTTCCTAGAAATGCTATGGCCGAAGTCGACGCGACACTGGCCGGCGCGGAGCAGGACATCAAAGCCGCCGCGACGGCCAAGATAGGAGGCGAGCGTGAAACCTTTGAGCTCCAGTGCGAAATGATGGTTAGCTCGATCCAGCCTGTCATGGCCGCTTGCGCGCCTCTGCTGGAAGTTGCCGAAATGGCGGGTTCGGAAGCTGATTTTGTTGCGACAATTCCCACGATCTTGGAAGCCCAGCCCGATTTGCATCAGGTCGAGCCCAGCGAAGTGGAGTGGGTCGAATCGACTCAAAAGGAAGCGACAGAAATTTTGGATCGATTCAGGCTCAGCGATGGCGAAAGTGGGTGGCCGCTGGAGAAAGTGTTCAGTTCAAAGCTGTTGTCCGGTTGCGTGCGAATTGCTCTGATCGATCCTTACCTCGCCGCGCCACACCAGGTTCGCAATCTGAAGGAGTTTCTTCTGATCACGGCGGAGGCCTCTAAACCAAAAGAGATCGTTGTGGTGACGTCAGGGACGTGGAACGACGGAAATGGTGCGAACGTCCGCATCATGGAGCAGGTTGGGAACGATCTATTCCGCTCCTACGGAACGGTCCTTACAATAAAAATAGACCCGACAATTCATGATCGCTATGTGATTTGCGACCATGGCTTACTTTATAAATTGGGTAGAGGACTCGACATCTACAAGCCGGCTGTCGGGCTGGCATCGCACCGGCCCGCTAGTCGCCGTGTCCGCCGGACAGATATCGACGTATTTGCTACGGAGGCCTTCAAATCACGTTCCGACCCGTCAAGCCTCCGTCAACAGCCCGTCGAGCTAGCGGACGGCTGACGGCTGAGTCTGATGGATCGGCTTTTGAACGTCCGAAAATTACGTGTTTTGCATGACTGAACATTTAGCGCATATGGGTGAGGAGCTCACCCATATGCGCGCTTCCTTGGGAGACTAATAAGACAAATGGATCGTCTGCTTCAAATCGGATTTCGGGACATAGGCCGCTGGACGTTGGCAGGCGATGGCCTACAGTTACAACTTGACACACTACCGACGCACCGTCGGGCGTTATACGCGTTCGCGACGGAATCGACGTTACTGTATGTTGGCAAGACGGTGGGAACGTTACCAGGGCGGCTACAGGCCTATGTTTCGCCCCATCAGAGTCAGCGGACCAACGTGCGAAATCGTGCTGCTCTGCTCGATCTACTGCGCGCAGAGACGAAAGTTCGCATTCTCGGCTGGATTGACCCCGGATTGCACCGCGTCGGCCCGTTTGATCTGAACATGGCAGCGGGTCTGGAAGACAGCATTATTGCTCTGCTAGCGCCCCCATGGAACGGTGCTCGGATGTTAGAAACGCGCAGGGCAGCATCTCCCATCCAACCTCAGGTCCTTATCGAGGTGCCGTCAGAAAACTTGTCGATATCGTCTGCTTCAGATGGGGGAGCACAGCTTTTAGCGGCGGCAACTGCGAAGAAACTTGCTGTACCGCTAACCTCAATCCCGAACACAACTCAATCAAGCGCGCACGGAAGCGTCACCGGCTCTACCTTCACAGTACGACTGGGGAAAACCTACTACGAGCGCGGCTTCTTTAACGTCCCAGTTGCCTTCTCCGAGCTATTTGGTTCCCATGGCGCGACCGTAGATCTGTATTGCGGCACGGAGCGCGCGCTCGTGCGCGCGATCCTCGACAGGAAGGCCAATCAGCAAAGTGGAACCCCACGCATCTATGGCAAGATTGAGCTGGGCTATTGGTTTCAGCGTCGCTTCAAGCTCGACGATGTGCTCAAGGTAACGGTACTGAGCCCGACGGCAGCTGTTCTTATGTGAGCGAAGGCTAGCAGGACATTGGTGTCGTTTGGTTGCCCTTTATCCCCCAACATGTAATGTACACCCAGCATATAGGTCATCCAGGGCGTGGGCTGGTGTTATCTGTTGATCAATGCTATTGAATTCATTTCGGCCGACCCGCTAAAAGATGTTGTAGTTAGCTGAGGCGCTGTACGGTCGTTGTCCGGTCTTTCGCGGTCATCTGGTCCAGTTCTGGTCCACATTAAGGGCTAGTGTTGTAAACTTTCCTTACTGTTCGATCATGGCTAAGTTGTTGATTTCAAAGGAGGAAGGTGTTGGCTGGTGCTGCACGTCGACGTTGTGCTACACGGGCTCATAATCCGTTGGTGCCCGGTTCGACTCCGGGGAGGCCTACCAATTCATTGTGCTGAATTAAGGGCGCCGCTCGCCGTGCTTGAGGCGCTCTGTGCACCTTTTTTGTGCTCGGCAAGCGGCGCGCTCATTGGCTTGCGGTGTTCAGCGGGGCACCGATGACCGCGGCGTTCCGCACCCTCTTCACTGGCGCCAAATTCCCGCCACACGATTCCCCGACGACTTCGCCTCAGGTTGCACCTCCTTGTGGCGTTGGTGCTCCGCCGCGTAAAACCCAGCCGATTGTGTAACGTCAATTGACCAGATCCATCGACCATTAGACTGGTCAATAGGTCCGGCAAGCATGGACGTTTCCATAGGGAGCAGCATGGGCACGAGCAAGGGCACGCCTCGCATGCGTTTTCATCATCGACAGGTTTTCAAGCGCCCGGTTCGAGAAAGCGGTGCCGTGGCAGTCATGGCGATCGGCGCCATCATCATCATCTGCGGTTTCTGCAGCCTGGCCCTGGACCTTTCCCGCGTCTATAACCGCAAGATGGAATTGCAGAGTGCAGCCGATGCCGCCGCAATCAGCGCCGCAATCGAACTCGACGGCACAAAGTCGGGCCTGACAAAGGCGGCGCAGAAGGCGGCCGCCTTGTTCGCGATCCCCGTCGTCTACGGCGGTCCCGGCTACGGCTATGTTCCTGAGGCGATGGACTGGACGGACGACGCCATCAAGTTCGCTGCCTCGCCGGACGGGCCCTGGCTGTCGGCCGGCGAAGCGGCCTCGAAAAGCGTTCCCAACGGTCTCCTCTACGTCCAGATCGATACCAGTCAGCTCGATGCGTCTTACGGACAAGTGCACACGCTGTTCCTGCCTGTTGTCGCCGGAGACGCGGTCATCGCGTCGACAGGCGCACGCGCCGTCGCCGGCCCGACAGCCGTCGCCGTGGTGCCTTTTGGCATCTGTGCGATGCACGAGGATGAAAAGCGCAACCGTAACGGCGAGCTGGAGGAGTTCGGATTCCGGCGCGGCGTGAGCTACGATCTGATGCAGCTGAACCCGGAGGCCACGGGCACAGGGCAGAGCTTCCTGATTCATCCCTACACCGGTCCCGGCGCCACGCCTAGCTTGCCCGACGATTTCGATACGGTCGCCCCTTCCGTTTGTACCGGAATGATGGGGATTGCACGGGTTACGGGAGGACGGATTTCCGTGTCGTCCCCATTTCCCCTCAGCGACTACTACCAGCAATTCAATTCGCGCTTCGATTCCTATACGGCGCCGTGCAGTCCCGATACTGCCCCGCCTGACAGAAACGTGAAGCCGTATAAATTCAATGATGGCAGCGTCTCCTGGATGGACACGGCCCCGAAAGAGCAGGCATCGGTTGTGTACGCGGATCTGGCCAACAGCAAGCGCTGGACGGTGGCTGGGCCTTATCCGTCGCCAGCCGGCACCGCGGCAGAAGATTACGGGCCGCTGTGGTCCTACGCCAAGGCAGTCAGATATGCGGATCCGATGCCCTCTGGCGGCTACGTCGCTTTCACGACGTCGAGCTGGAAGGATTTATATACCCCGGGACAGCCCAAGGCGAAAAACGGCTATCCGGCATCGACGCCTTATCAGAACGGCGGCCCCTCGTATGCCACGGCGCCCAGCCGCGCCGGCGTGCGGGACAGGCGCGTGTTGAATGTGCCTTTGCTCTCCTGCCCGGTGTCCGGCAGCAGCGCGACCGTCAAGGGGATCGGCAGGTTTTTCATGACCGTACTGGCGGACGATACCCATTTATACGCCGAGTTCGCCGGACTGGCGGAAGAACAGACTTTGCGCGCCCGAGTGAGGTTATACCCATGAAGCGATCGTTCAGGCGATGTTTCCGGCGGACGGAACAGGGAAGTGTCGCCGTCGAAACGGCCATCGTCCTGCCGGTACTGATCTTGTTCCTTGCCGTCCCATTTTTTCTGGCCCGCATCTTCTGGTACTACAGCGTGGCGGAAAAGGCGGCGCACGACGGCGCCCGTTTCCTGACCCAGGCCAGCCGGATGGAAATCCAGGCGTCCACGGGCGGCGCGGAACCCGGCGTCGCGGCCCTTGCAAGAGCCATCGCCAATGCTGAACTCGATGAAATCAGGCCCGGACTCGTCGGCGCAGCGGCCG
The DNA here is from genome assembly GCF_018119385.1 of Massilia sp. AB1. Taxonomy (NCBI): domain Bacteria; kingdom Pseudomonadati; phylum Pseudomonadota; class Betaproteobacteria; order Burkholderiales; family Oxalobacteraceae; genus Massilia; species Massilia sp. AB1. The sequence continues at coordinate 104,649 of NZ_JAGKSG010000013.1, forward strand.
CCGCCCAGTGCGATGGCGTCCCCTGCGACGGACTGAGCATTCCAAGTATGGTGCGGGTCGTGGTGCGGATACGCGTGCGCGACGAGATTTTCGGCTTCATCACCGACCCACTCTTTGGAGAAGACGGACTGCTCCTGACGGCAGACGTCACGATGCGCTATGCGGGCAACTAAACCACCTGTCAGGCTGCGGCCGGGCCGCGGAAAACAGCAAGGCGTTGCTGCCGTGGAGTTTTCGCTCATTGCCCTTGTCTTCTTCCTGCTGTTCTTCGGCATCGTCGAAGTGGCGCGCGCGATGTACGTCATCAATACTCTGCAGGAAGTGACCCGCCGCGCAGCCGCGCTGGCCACCAACACCGACTTCAGCAATGCGGCGGCGATGCAGCGGGTACGGGAACGCGCCATTTTCCGCGACTCGCCGGGATTCCTGACCCTCGCGGAACCGGTGACCGACGGGCACATCGTGATCGACTATATGTGGATTCAGCGGACCGGGACGAGCATGACCATGAAGCCGATTCCCTCGGGCTCCTTGCCTGCCAGCCCGGCCGCCAACTTTGCAAACTGCCTGGGGGATCCGTACAGCGATCGCTGCATCCGCCTGGTGCGCGTCCGCGTGTGCCAGACCGCCGGCGCCGACGACTGCGAGCCGGTGGTCTACCGCACGCTGGTGTCGCTGCTGCCGTTTTCATTCGGATTGCCGGCATCGATGACGATCGTCACTGCCGAGACCTTGGGGATGCCTGCCGGCGTTCCGTGCGCATGCCCGTGATGGGCCTGCGGGATGGCCTTGCGCAAGCCTGGCCATCCCTTGGCTACATGATGCTCATATCGCCGGGTCGCTCTCGGCAAGCGCGGGACGCGGGCGGCGCTTGGCCAGCAGGTCGAAGCGGTCCAGGTTCATGACCTTGCTCCAGGCGGACACGAAGTCGCGCACGAATTTTTCCTTCGCATCGTCGCTTGCGTAGACCTCGGCCAGCGCCCGCAGTTGCGAATGCGCGCCGAAGACGAGGTCCGCGGCCGTCGCCGTCCACTTCGGCGCTCCCGTCGCCCGGTCGCTGCCCTCATAGATGTTCTTGTCCGACGCCGACGGCCGCCACGCCGTGCCGCTGTCGAGCAGGTTGACGAAGAAGTCGTTGGTCAGGACGCCTGGCCGCCCGGTGAACACCCCATGCTTCGATCCTCCATGGTTCGCACCCAGGGCACGCATGCCGCCCACGAGTACCGTCATCTGGGGCGCAGTCAGCTTGAGCAGGTTGGCCCGGTCCAGCAGGCGGGTTTCGGGCGACAGGGGATCGTCGGCCCGGAAATAGTTGCGGAACCCGTCGCCCAGCGGTTCGAGCACGTCGAAGATGTTCACATCGGTCTGCTCCTGCGAGGCATCGGTGCGCCCCGGCGTGAACGGGACCGTCATCTCCACGCCGGCTTGCCTGGCCGCTTCCTCGACCGCGGCGCACCCGGCAAGGACGATAAGGTCGGCCATCGACACCTTCTTGCCGCCGGACTGGGACGCATTGAAGTCGCGCTGCACCTGTTCGAGCGCCGCCAGCACCTTCGTCAGCCGCGCCGGCTCGTTGGATTCCCAATCCTTCTGCGGAGTCAGGCGGATCCGCGCGCCGTTCGCGCCGCCGCGCTTGTCGGTGCCGCGGAAGCTGGCCGCGGCGCCCCATGCAGTGGACACCAGATCCGCAATGCTCAGGCCGGTGCCGAGGATCGTGCGCTTGAGCGCGGCGACATCCTGCTCGTCGGCCAGCGCGTGGTCGACCGGCGGCACCGGGTCCTGCCACAGCTGCGGTTCAGGCACCCAGGGCCCCAGGTAGCGCGAGAGCGGCCCCATGTCCCGGTGCAGCAGCTTGAACCAGGCTTTGGCAAAGGCATCCGCGAGCTGGTCCGGATTCTCGAAGAAGCGCCTGGCAATCGGTGCGTAGACCGGATCCTCGCGCATCGACAAGTCGGTCGTCAGCATCATCGGCGCGTGCCGCCTGGCCTGGTCGTGGGCGTCCGGCACCGTTCCCTTCGCCTCGGGATTTTTCGGCGTCCATTGCTTCGCACCGGCAGGACTGGTCGTCAGTTCCCATTCGTACTTGAACAGGTTTTCCAGGAAGCCGTTGTCCCACTTGACCGGATTGTTGGTCCAGGCGCCTTCGAGGCCGCTGGTGACCGTGTGCGGGCCCTTGCCGGTGCCGAAGCGGTTGTGCCAGCCGAGCCCCTGCTGCTCGATCGGCGCACCCTCGGGTTCGGCGCCGACATTGCCGACCGCCGGGGCCGCACCGTGGGTCTTGCCGAAGGTATGGCCGCCGACGATGAGCGCCACCGTTTCCTCGTCGTTCATCGCCATGCGCGCAAAGGTTTCGCGGATGTCGCGGGCGGCGGCCAGGGGATCGGGCTTGCCGCCGGGGCCTTCGGGATTCACGTAGATCAGGCCCATCTGCACGTTGGCGAGCGGTTTGGCGAGTTCCCTTTCTCCGCTGTAACGCTCGTCTCCCAGCCAGGTGTCTTCGGGGCCCCAGAAAATGTCCTCCGGCTCCCAGACATCCGGCCGGCCGAAGCCGAAGCCCATGGTCTTGAAGCCCATCGATTCCATCGCTACATTGCCGGCCAAGACCACCAGGTCGGCCCAGGAAATCGCCTGTCCATATTTCTTCTTGAGGGGCCAGAGCAGCCGGCGCGCCTTGTCGAGGTTGGCGTTGTCCGGCCAGCTGTTGAGCGGGGCGAAACGCTGCTGGCCTTCGCCGCCGCCGCCGCGGCCATCGGCGATGCGGTAGGTGCCGGCGGCGTGCCAGCTCATGCGGATGAACAGGGGGCCATAGTGGCCATAGTCGGCCGGCCACCAGTCCTGCGAGGTGGTCATGAGGGCGATGAGGTCCTGCCTCAGCGCCTCGACGTCGAGGCGCTTGAACTGCTCGGCATAGTCGAAATCTTCCTCGAGCGGGCAGGACAGGTGGGAATGGGTGTGCAGCACCGACAGGTCGAGCTGGTTCGGCCACCAGTCCTTGTTGCGTCGCGGGCGGCCGGCTTTCGGTGTCGGGGAGGGAATGGCTGGGTTCTCGCTTTCACTGACACTTCGCGTGTTTTCCTTGTCGGACATAACGGTCTCCATCGGCTAGCGACTGCGTTGTAGATGTTTTGTCAAAAGCAGGTCTAGCCTAGGCCAGCATCGGTCGCGGCACAATCAAATTCTATTAATGAAGCCGATAGCATCAGCCATCCCGGGCCGCTTCTTCCCTGTCATCGGCTGCCGGTTCCGGCTATGCTGAAATTCGTCGCCAGGAGGGACAGCATGGACACCAATGCCGGCAGAAACATCGTCGCAATCGACGCCATTCCATTGCGAATTCCGTTTTCGGCAGGCGGGCGTCCCGATGCCGGACCATGGGGCGGGCGAGGGATGAAGGCGGTCGATGCGCTGATCGTCAAGGTGACGACCGAGCAGGGCCTGACCGGATGGGGAGAGAGCTTCGGCTTGACCGCCGTCCCGGCCGTGAAGGCGGCCATCGACCACCTCGTCGCACCGCTGTGCATCGGCCAGGATGCCGCGCTGATCGGCCAGCTGATGCATCGGCTGCAGGTGGCGTTCCATCTGTTCGGGCGCAGCGGACCCATCATGTTCGGCCTGTCGGCGGTCGATATTGCGTTGTGGGATATTGCCGGTAAGGCGGCGGGGCAACCGGTCCATCAGCTGCTCGGAGGCGCCGGGGCCGGCAGCTTGCCCTGTTATGCGAGCCTGATCCGCTACTCGGATCCCGAGCTGGTCAGGCAGAACGTCCGGCGCGCGCTGGATGAGGGCTACCGCCACATCAAGCTGCACGAAGTCCGCGTCGATTGCGTGCGGGCCGCACGCGAGGAAGCCGGAGAGGAAGTGAACATCGCGCTCGACGTGAATTGCCCATGGGATGTGCGCGAAGCACTGGACATGGCGGATCGGCTTCGCCACTACAAGCTTCACTGGCTGGAAGAACCGGTATGGCCGCCCGAAGACTACGATGGCCTGGCACGGGTGCGGAAAGAGGGCGGCATTCCGGTCGCCGCCGGCGAGAACGCATCGACCCTGATGGAGTTCCAACATTTGCTGCAGGCTCAAGCCGTCGATTTCGTTCAGCCGAGTCCGGCAAAAATGGGGGGCATCACCGAGTTGCGCAAGGTATTCGCCCTGGCCAGCGCCCACCATGCCACCGTCATGGTGCACACGTTTTATGATGGCCCGGGCCTGCTCGCCAGCGTCCATTCCAGCGCCGCGCTCGGCAACCGGCATGCACTGGTCGAGTGGCGCTACTTCGACCTGGAAGCGCAGTTGTACGGCGCCGCGGGCATCCCCGTGCAGGGCGCGCTGGCCGTCCCCCCGGGCCCGGGGCTCGGGCTCGAACCGGATGCGGATGTGATTCGCGATTACCGGGTCGCGATATAGCAGGGCGTTGCAGGCGGACTTAGCGATGTTCCGTCACGCCGACCTGCCGGCACATGTCCAGCACTGGGCAGGTCGAGCAGCGCGGCCGGTTCCCGGTGCAGATATGCTTCCCGAAAGGCACCAGCAAGCGGTTGATGTCGATCCAGAATTGCTCGGGCAGTAATGCTTCTAGCGCCAGCAGGGTTTTCTCGGGTGTCGACGCCTTCACATAGCCCCAGCGCCCGGTCACCCGGTGCACATGGATGTCGACGCTGATCACCGGGATGCCGCAGGCGACACCCAGCACCAGGTTGGCGCACTTGGGGCCGACACCGGCAAAGGACAGCAGCACCTCGCGTTCGCCGGGCAATACGCCGCCGAACGCCTCTTCCACCTGGCGCGCGATCACCAGGATCTGCTTGGCCTTGCGCTCATGGAAGGTGCTGGGATTGATCAAGCCGTCCAGCTCTTCCCAGGAGAATGCGGCGATGGCCGCCGGCGTGCGCGCTCGTGCGAACAGCGTGCGCGAGACCGGCAAGGTCACCTCGTCATAGGTGCGGATCGAGATGATGCAAGCCAGTAACTGCTCGAACACCGAGGTATAGCCTTCCTCGGCCAGCTGGAAGAGGGCGGCCTTCGGCCAGGGCTGCACGGCCTGCTCGATGCGCCCGAGCGCCACGCCGATATCGAATGGCTGCTTGTCCATGCGCCTGCCTCCGGTCATCGTGACGGTCCGCCGAGCATACCCAAGGCGGCGATGGCCTTCTGTCCCCGGCCGCACAGGACGAAAAAAAAGCCCGCATCGAGCGGGCTAGGGAAAACGGAAAGAAATTCAAGCCTTGCGACGGCGAGCGATGCCGGCGCCGGCCAGGCCGATACCGATCAGCACCAGGATGCCCGGCTCAGGCACATCGGCGCTCTTTTCGGTGTATGACAGGAAGACGCGGTCGCCGCTGTACATCGACACAATATCGTTGCCCGTCAAGTTGTACGACCAGCCCGAGGTGAGGGAGCCGTTGTAAACGTGGAAGGACAGCCCCTTCGACAGCTCGCCCTCGGCCTTGCCGAACTCCACCTGCACGCCATTGCGCAGGAAGATGTCGGCGCTGTACAGTTCGGTGATCTTGTTGGTGGTGAAGCCCCAGGACCCGTAACCCTCAGTACGGTAGAAATTCAGTCCATTCGACCAGTTATCCAGCTTGGCGCCGTTGTTGTCGGAGGTATGGTCGGCGTAGGTGATCTTGGTCACCGCAGCATAGCTGCCCGCGCCGAGAATGTCGTACTGGCCCGCGGCGCTTGCAAAACCCATCATCAGGTGCGTGCCTTGGCAGGCATCCAGCACGTTGGCGATCGCACTCGACGCATTGACCGCCGAACGGTGGCATTCCTTCCAGCCCCAGCCTGTAACGGTGGCGGCGCTAACGCCGGCTTGGATGCCAGTAGGAACGACGCCGGCCTGTGCCGTCATCGGCAGGGCAAGGCTAGCCAGCAGGGAGAGGGTGGTGACGAACTTGAAGTTGCTCATGGGAATCCCTAATTGTTATTGAGGTAATTGAGGATTCCATTTAGCAATTTGCATGCCAAACAAATAAGTAGTTGATTCTTATAAATACAGCATGCTAAGCGCCAGCAGAGTGTAAAGAAAGTCGACACCACGGGGGCCATCAACTGATCCCGCGCTCCAGGCCGCCCTGGCGGTCGAGCACGTACTGATCCAGGTCACGCGCCAGGAACAGGGGACCGTCATAGGCCGTGCGCGCCTCGGCCTCGATGGCCGACACCGACAGCGGGCCGTCGCCTTCCTGGTAGCGCGGACTGAAGTGGGTGAGCACGAGATTCCCGACCGCCGCCTGGGCCGCGAAGCGCGCCACCTTCAGCGCCGAGCTGTGCTGCGGTCCCAGCCCCACCTTGTCCAGGATCTCCTGGGTGTAGGTCGCCTCGTGTACGAGCACATCGGCCCCATGCGCCTGCGCGGCCAGCAGCTCGGGCGTGTCGTTGTCGCCGGCGATGACGACAGTGCGCGGCCGTCGCCCCGGCAGCAGGTAGTCTTCGGCGGCGAGCCGGCGGCCGTCCGCCAGCGCGACGTCGCGGCCCTGCTGGAGTTCGCCCCACAGCGGCGAAGCCGGAACGCCGTCCGCCTTCAGCCGTTCAAGGTCGAGCTTGCGTTCCACCCGCGCCTCGGTGAAGCCGTAGGCATAGGAGGGCAGGCGGTGCGACAGGGGCGCGGCGCTGACCCTGAACTCCGGCAGCACGGCGGCATCGGGCAGCTCTTCCGGAAGCAGGTAGGAGACCGGATAGGGCAGCCGCAGCTGGGTCGATTCCATGATGCATTCGAGCATGGGACGCAGGGGCGCCGGCCCCACCAGCACCAGCGGCTCGGTCCGGTTGAGCATGCCGGCGCTGGCCAGCAGCCCCGGCAAGCCGTAGCAATGGTCGCCATGCAAATGTGTGATGAACACCGCCTGCAGGTGCACCAGCGACAGCGGTGCGCGCAGCAGGCGGTGCTGGGTGCCTTCGGCGCAATCGACCAGTACCCATGGGCGCGCGCCGCGCATGCGCAGCGCCACCGCCGACATATTGCGCTGCCGGGTCGGCGTGCCCGAGGAAGTGCCGAGAAACAGGAGCTCCATAGCTAGTCTGCCCACTATGTCATGACGATCCATTATCCGGAAAAGATGGGCGTCCCGGCGCGAGCCCGCTCAGCAAAGCCGCCGCCCCGGTTCAGGCGGCGCCCTCGGGACCTTCCATCCACGCGTTGAGCTCGGAATAGCGGGCGGGACCCGCCGGCGGGGCGTCGAGCGTGCCCGTGGCCAGGAAGTGCTCGGTGACTCCCTTGACATAGCCGAACATGCCTTCGGCGATGGCCGAGCCGGCGCTCAGGCGGCGCACGCCCAGTTCGCGCAGCTGCGCGAGCGGGGGCAGGCCGGGGACGGCCATCACGTTCAGCGGCAGCGAGGTCCCGGCCACGATGGCGGCGATCTCGCCCGGGTCGCGCAGGCCGGGCACGAACAGGCCGCTGGCGCCGGCTTCCTGGTAGCGCGCGGCGCGTTCGAGCACGGCCGCCACCCGCCCGCCTTCGGGCGCCAGGCCGCGCAGGTAGACGTCGCAGCGCGCGTTGATGAACAGGCTCACGGCGCGCTTCTGGGCGGCGCGGCGGATGGCGGCGAGCTTCTCGCACATCAATTCGGGCGTGCCGGCGCCGTCCTCGATGTTGATCCCGACCACGCCCACCACCATCAGTTCGTCGGCCACGCGCGCCGCCTCGTCCGGGTCGTCGCTGTAGCCGTCTTCCATGTCGACCGTCAGCGGCAGGGGATTGGTGGCGGCGATGCGCGAGGCGGTTTCCACCAGCAGGTGCGGCGGCAGCTTGCCGCCGTCGGGGTAGCCGTGGGACCAGGCGAGGGCGGCGCTGCTGGTCGCCAGCGCCGGCGCGCCGGCCCGGGCGGCAATGCGGGCGCTCCCCGGGTCCCAGCAGTTCGCCAGCAACAGCAGGCCTTGTTCGTGCAGTTCGATAAATTGGCGATCCAGGCTGTCGGACATCGTGTTCTCCTTGTTGGTGTTCATTCCCTGCATGATGCCATGATTGCAAGGCCCTGATTGGAGGAGAGCGAACTCCCTGTTCCCGGCGCGGTCACAGAAAACGAGAAGGCCGCCATCGGGGCGGCCAGGCTCATGACTGACAACAGGAGGCATCATGAGAATCAAGCCAGGGTTCGCCGCTGCCGCGGCGTGGCTGTGCGCGGCCGGCGCGCAGGCAGGTGTGTGTGAACAGATGGGCTCGTCGTCGATACCGACGGTGGTGGTCAGTCCGCAGGATACCGGGCAGATGGAAGGAAGATTCGCCCTGTCCAACGGCCAGCGCGTCGAACTGCGCAGCATGAGCCAGGGGCTGGTCGCCGACTTCGGGCGCTCCAGGCCGGTGCGGCTGCAGGAAGTCGAGCGCAACGAATTCCGTTCTCTCGACGGCTCGGTGCGCCTGCGTTTCCTGCCCGACCCGGACAAGGATCGCATCGTGCTCAGCTATCCTGTCGACCGGAACGGCCGCTTCGTGAAGGTGTGCTGAGGTTCAGGCCCCGCCGGACGGTTCCCGGGGCGCAGGCGGGGCCTGGCGCAAGGTGGGCAGGTAGCGCCACATGTAGGTGCTGACGGCGATGCCGGTCGCCAGCAGCAGCGCCTGCAGCCCCAGGTGGTCGATGCGGCGCATCGCGCCGAGCAGGGACAGCCACAGCAGCGCCGTGGCGACGATCTTGGCCTTGCGCGGAATGCCGCGTCCTTCCTCGAAATTGCGCAGGTAGTCGCCGAACACGCGGTGCGACAGGAGCCAGCGGTGCAGGCGTTCCGAACCGCGCGCGAAGCAGGCCGAGGCCAGCAGCAGGAAGGGCGTGGTCGGCAGCAGCGGCAGGAAGATGCCCAGGATCCCGAGCGCCAGCGCCAGCACGCCGGCAATGTTGTAGAACAGTCGCATGCCTTACTCTAGCATTCGGCGCGCGCCGTGCGCGCGTTCGCACGCAGGGCGGACAGCGTTCATGCCGCCTCGACCGATCCGGCCAGTTCCTGGATGGCCGACAGCGGCATCGGCCGGCCCAGCAGGTAGCCCTGCGCGTAATCGCAGCCGGCGCGCTGCAGCCAGCCCAGCTGGGCGCGGTCTTCCACGCCCTCGGCCACCACGGTCAGGCCGAAGTCGTGGGCCAGGCCGATCACCGCGCCGGCCAGCATCTGGCCCGATTCCGGCAGCGGCCGCACGAAGCTGCGGTCGATCTTGAGCTGGTTGATCGGGAAGGATTGCAGGTAGGACAGCGAGGAATAGCCGGTGCCGAAATCGTCGATCGACAGCCGCACGCCCAGCGCGCGCACCGCGTGCATGAATTCGATCGCGGCGCTGCGGTCTTCCATCAGCATGCTTTCGGTCAGCTCCAGCTCCAGCCGCCCCGGCGGCAGGCCGGTGTGGGACAGGATCTGCTCGAGGTCGCGCACGAAATCCTTCTCGCGGAACTGGCGCGCCGAGACGTTCACCGCCACGTGCAGCGGCTCGCCGCAGCGCCGGCCCAGGTCGAGCGCATCGCGGCAGGCGCGCTCCAGCACCCAGCGGCCGATCTCGACGATCAGCCCGCATTCCTCGGCGATCGGGATGAACTCGTCCGGGCCGATGAAACCGTGCTCCGGATGCATCCAGCGCAGCAGCGCCTCCACCCCCACCAGGCGCTCGGTGGCGCAGTCGAACTGCGGCTGGTAGAACACCGCCAGGCCCTCGGTATCGAGGGCGCGGCGCAGCTCGCGCTCGAGCCGCGCGCGGCGCTGGGTGGCGTGCATCATGGCCGGCTGGAATTCGCCCACGCGGTTGCGCCCGCCGCCCTTGGCGTGGTACAGCGCGGCGTCGGCATTGCACATCAATTCGCTCGCGGTCGCAGCGTCGTGGGGGAAGACGCAGGTGCCGGCGCTGCCGGTCACGATCACTTCAAGGGCGTCCAGCTGGACCGGGCGGCGCAGCGCCTCCATCAGGGCCTCGGCGATCCCGCGCAGCTCGGCGCTGGAGGCCAGCGTGCGCGCGATCACGATGAATTCGTCGCCGCCGAAGCGGGCCACCAGGTCGCCGGGCCGGGCCGCCGCGCGCAGGCGCACGCCCACTTCGTGCAGCAGCTGGTCGCCGGCCGCATGGCCGGCGCTGTCGTTGACGACCTTGAAGTTGTCGAGGTCGATCAGGATCAGGCCGGCGCAGCCGCGCTTGTCCTCGGCCTGGGCCAGGGCCGCGTCCAGCGCTTCCTGGCCGCAGCGCCGGTTCGGCAGGCCGGTGACCGGGTCGGTATAGGCGAGATAGGCCAGCTTGGCCTCGGCGCGCGCCACGCGCATGCGGCTGCGGCGCGAGATCAATGCGCTGGCCAGCAGGGCGCCGGCCGAGGCCAGGCCGAACAGGGCGCCGTAGTTCTGCAGCGCGGTCGAGATGGCGCCGGTTTCGGCGCGCAGCAGCATCCGCCCCAGCGGCCGGCCGCGGTAGACGATCTCCTGCTGCAGCACCACCGGGCCGAACCAGGCGGGCGCCAGCTGGGCCAGGGTGCCGGGCGCGCTGGTGTTGCTTCGGAAGGCGGCGAATTCGCGTCCGCCCTGGTCGTAGACGACGGCGTCGACCAGGGCCGGGTCGGCCTTGAAGGCGTTCAGGATGTCGCCCGCCGCTTCGCGGTCGGCGAACATCAGCGGGGCCGAGATGTTCTCGGCCAGCACTCGGGCGTGGATCCCGACGTCGGCCTGCAGGCCGTGGCGCAGGGTGACGAACTGGTAGGCCAGCAGGGTGCCGCCGACCACGCTCAGGGCGGCGGCGGCCGCGAGCAGCTGGCCGGCGCCGAGCATGCGCGCCATGCGCGGCAAACGGGTGGCGCCGGGATTCATAAGACGTTCCTCGCAAGTCGCAGCAGTTTCGAGCTCACGCGCAGGCCGCTGCGCGTGGCTTCGCGGGTGTCGACGTCGAAGCGCAGCTGCTCGTCGTCGTCGATCAGGGTGATCGTGGCCGCCGTCCCGGCATGGGCGCCGGCGGCGGCGCCGTCGCGCACCGTCAGCACACCCGGCGCCGGGAAGGCCTCGGCGGCGCGGCCCAGCACCAGCATGTCGCAGCCGGCCGCGCCCGGGCGCGCGGCCGCGTCCAGCACCTGCCAGGCGCGCCCGCTCACGGGCTTGCCGTTATAGGCCTGCAGCGCCGGCCACAGCACACTGGCGCGGTCGGCGCACACGCATAGCGGGGCGCGGGCCCGGCCCTCGGGCCAGGTGGTGAACTGGGCGAAGTTGTAGATGTAGGCGGCCTTCATGTCGACGTCGCGCACCTGGGCCGGCGCCAGGCAGGGGATGGCCAGCAGGAGGCCTGCCGCCATCAGTGCCAAGCCTGCCGCGCCGCGCCGCATCTCAGAACCCGAACGCCAGCTTGGCGTGGTAGGTGCGGCCCTGGCGCTGCAGCGTGTCCTGGACGAAGGCCGGGCCGGCCGGGTCGGCGTAGCGGCGGTCGAACAGGTTGTAGGCGCTCAGCGACAGGTCGGCGCCGGGCAGCAGGCGCGTGCTCGACAGGGTCAGGTTGGCCACGCAGTAGCCGCCCGCCCGCCCGCGCTCGGCCAGGCGCGCGGACTGGCACTGGAATTCGCCGCCCAGGCGCGCCTGGTTGTGCAGGAGCGGCAGCACGCCGTTGAGCTTGAGCAGGTGGCGCGGCGAGGCGCGCAGCGGCTGGCCGGCGCCGTCGACGGCGCGCTGCCAGGTATAGCTGGCGCGCAGGCGCGCCGTGCTGGCGCTGACCTGCTCGGCCGAGGCTTCCAGGCCATGCGCCTCGGCGCGCTCCATGTTGCGGAAGATGAGCAGGCCGCTGGCCTGGTCCTGCTGCTGCGAGATCAGGTCGCGCATGCGGTAGGTGAACAGCGACAGGCGCGCGTGGCCGCCGGCGCCGAAGGCGTGCTCGAACACGGTCTCCAGGGTGCGGATGCGCTCCGGCGCCAGGTCCGGATTGGGCAGCTGGCCGCCTTCGTCTTCCACGTGGTAGTACATCTCGTAGGCGTTCGGCACCCGGAAGGCGGTGCCGTAGATCAGCTTTGCGGTGCTGCCGGGCGCCACCCGGTAGAGCAGGGCCAGGCGCGGACTGGTGCTGCGCGCGCCGGTGCTGTGGCGGTCGTGGCGCAGGCTGGCGTTGACCAGCACGCGCTCGCCCAGGCGCAGCTCGTCCTCGACGAACACGCCGCGCTTGTCGGCCGAGCGGCGCTCGTCCAGCAGCAAGGCGTAAGGCCTTGTGTTGTAGTTGAACAGGTCGCGCCGCGCATCGTGCTCCAGGTCGATCCCGGCCAGGATCTTGTGGCCGGGGATGCGGGTGAGCGTGGCGTGCAGGTTCAGGCCGGACCAGCGCGCGTGGTCGCCGTCGACGTTGTCCTGTGGGCCGGCATAGTAATAGTGGCCGAGATAGTCGGCCTTGCCCCACAGCGCCTGGGCGGACAGCGCCAGGCCGGGCGCCAGCGTGCGCGCATAGGCCAGCTGGGCCACGCTGTGCGCATCCATGGTGCGGTTGGGAGCGCCGAACAGGGTGCCGTAGGACGCGGTGGGCGTGCCCTTGCGGCGGTGGACGTGGTTGGCGGAGAGCGTGAAGCCGCCATAGCTGGCCTTGAACAGGAACTGGCGCGCCTGTTCGCCGTCGCCTGCGCGCACCACGCCGTGTCCCTGCTCGGGCGTATCGAATTCCGGGTAGTACAGGGTCTCGCCCTGGCGCGTCAGGACGCTGGCCGAAAGCAGGATGTCGGCGCCCTGCTGGCCGTGCCAGCCGTAGCTGGTGCGCAGGCGCCGTTCGCCGTGGCTGCCGGCCGCCAGCGCCATGCGCGGCCCGGCAAGCGCATTGCCGTCGCGGGTGACCACGTTGATCACGCCGAACAGCGCGCTCGACCCGGCCATGGCCGAACCGGCGCCGGGGATGAACTCGATGCGCTGCACCATGTCCATGTCCACCAGACCTTCGTTGCCCAGCATGGCCTGGTCGTAGACGGCGTCGTTGGTGCGTACGCCGTCGATCATCAGCACGAAGCGGCTGTTGTAGTCGCCCGGACGCAGGAAGCCGCGCGCGCCCAGGTAGCTGTAGCTGCGGTCGTCCGTGGTATACAGGCCGGGCAGGGAGGCCAGGGCATCGGCCAGGGTGCGCCAGCCGTGGGCGCGGATGTCGTTGGAGCTCAGGACGCTGGCGGCCGCGGGCGCTTCGCTGATGAGCTGCTCGAATTTCGAGGCGGCCTGGACCACTTTCATGCCCATCAGCGCCTCGAGCGGGACTTCGGCCAGCGCCGGCGGGTCCGTAGCAGCGGCAGCCGCAGCCGGAACCGTTTCCAGCACGCCCGCCAGCAGGAGGACGGCGGCGGCCGGCACAGGTACTGCCGAGAAGCGAAGGGGACGGACAAGTGAGCGCATACCACGTCAGCGGCCCGGCTGCGGCGCGCTGCCCGATTTGGTTAGAATTGGTGATATTTCCTTTTGTCAGCAGATGATAACAGAGGGAAATAAAATGGCATCGTGTTTACCGCTTTTGTCAATATAAAACAACAAGGCGGCGGCCTCGGTCGTGCGTCCTGGGTGCGGCAGGGATTACGCGCCGGCTTCGGCCTCGGCCGTCCCGCGCAGCGCCGGCGCCACGTGGCGTGGCAGGTAGATGGTGACGGTGGTGCCCTGGCCCGGCGTGCTCGCCAGGCGGATATGGCCGCCGCTCTGGCGCACGAAGCCGTGCGCCATCGACAGGCCCAGGCCGGTGCCCTTGCCCTCGGGCTTGGTGGTGAAGAAGGGTTCGAAGGCGCGCTCCATGACTTCGCGCGGCATGCCCTGGCCGGTGTCGCTGACCTCCACCCGTACGTAGTCGCCCGGTGTCAATTCCGGATCGGCCTGGGCCGCCTCGGCGTCGACCGTCACGTTGGCCAGGCGCAGGGCGATGGTGCCGGCGCCGTCCATGGCGTCGCGCGCGTTGATCACCAGGTTGAGCAGCACGTTCTCGAGCTGGTTGGGGTCGACCAGGGTCGGCCACAATTCCGGCGGCGCGCTGCGCTCGACCGTGATGCTGTCGCCGGCCGCGCGCAGCAGCAGGCTGTCGACGCGTTCCAGCAGCTGCGACACGTCGACCACGGTCGGATGCAGCGGCTGGCGCCGCGCGAAGGCCAGCAGTTGGCCGGCCAGCTTGGCGCCGCGGTCGACCGCGTCGAGGATGCTGTGCAGGCGCTTCTTGTTCATCGGCCCTTCGGCGCGCAGCATCAGCTGCACGTTGGCGCTGATGATGTGCAGGATGTTGTTGAAGTCGTGGGCCACGCCGCCGGTGAGCTTGCCGACCGCCTCCAGCTTCTGGGCCCGCGCCAGGCCTTCGCGCGCTTCGTCCAGGCGCTGCTGGCGCTGCTGCTCGCGCGCCTCGGCTTCGCGCCGCGGCGTGATGTCGCGCACGAAGACGCTGGCCCCGGCCGCGCCGCCGTCCGGCGGCAGGGCCACCGCCAGTTCGGCCGGCACCCGGCGCCCGCTGGCGTGCAGCACCTCGGTCTCGACCGGCGGTCCCAGCAGCGCGCAGGGGCCGCCGCGCCGGCAGCCTTCGAAGCCGGCGCGGAAGGCAGCGCGGCGCGGCTCGGGCAGCAGGGTCTCGACCGGGCGCCCGATGGCGTCGGCGGCGGCCAGGCCGAAGATGCGCGTGGCCTGGGCGTTCCAGTCGGTGATGCGGCCGGCCTCGTCGATGGCCACGAAGCCGTCGTAGGCGTTTTCCAGGATCACGCGGATGCGCTGCTGCTCGGCCGCGATGCGGTCGTGCGATTCGCGCAGCTCGTGGGTCATGCCCTCGGCCAGCTGCAGGGCGCGGCGGCGTTCGGTGGCCAGCAGCCAGACCACCAGGGCCAGCAGGAAGCCCAGGCCGGTGCCGGTCAGCGCGATCAGGAGCGGGCGCGTGGTGTCCAGGGTCGCCAGCAGCGAGGCGTCGGGACGCATCGCCACCAGCCAGGTACGCCCGCCCATGGCCAGGCGCTGGGTGCGCTCGAAGGGCGCCGGCCCGCTGCGCGTGGAAGGCGACTGGTAGAGCAGGGCGTCCGGCACGGCCTGCTCCCCGTCGTAGATCGCGATCTCGAGCTGGGGCACGGCGATGCCGCTCACTCCGCGCATCAGGTCGTTCATGCGGAAGGGCGCGTACACCCAGCCGGCGATGGCGGCGCGGCGCTGTTCGACGGTGGCCACCGGCATGCCTTTACGGTAGACCGGCAGGTACATCAGGACCCCGGCCTGGCTGCCGCCCGCGCCTTCCTGCACCAGCACCACCTTGCCGCTGAGGGCGGCCTGGCCGCTGTCGCGGGCGGCGATCATGGCCGCGCGCCGCACCGGCTCGCTGAACATGTCGTAGCCGAAGGCGCGCAGGTTGCGGCCCGAGAAGGGTTCGATGTGGGCGATCGCGGTATAGGTGTCGCGCGGCGTTTCCGGGCTCACGGCGTAGTGCGGAAAGCCTTCGGCGCGCACGCCGCGCTCGTGCACCGCCAAGCCGCCGGGCGGGATGGCGGTGGCGATCCCGATCGCTTCCAGGCCGGGGAAGTACTGGTCCAGACGCAGCGTGCGGTAGTACTCGGCGAAGTCGGCGCGGCTGAGCGCGACCGAGCCGCGCAGGTAGCCGCGCGCGCCGCGCAGCACCTGTTCGTAGACCGCCATGCGGCGCTCGATGCTGTAGCCCATGTCGCGGGTGCGGTAGTCGAAGGTCTCGCGCAGCTGTTCCCAGGCGCTGCGGCGCGCGCTCTCCCAGGCGCTGTAGGTCGCGAACAGCGTCACCAGGAACACGATCATCGCCAGCAGCAGGGGCGCATGGCCGGAGCCCGGCAGGGGAAGCCGGGAGGCGGGGCTGGCTGTGGGATCGGCTTGGGGCATCAGGCTGGCGGCATCGATAAGCGCACGCGGGCGGGCCGTGGCGGAAGAGTTAGTCGGAAACGCGCGGATTTGGTTAGCATACGCAAGCTCGTACCGACGAGGCGCACGCAAGTTTCGTGTTTAACAATGAAGTATTATGACAGCATGTTTACGCAATGCAACTTTTTGAGATGAAACGATGCGCGCTGCAGGGCGCGCCGGCGCAGGCGCGCGCATGATGGCGGCCCTGCCTCCCGCGCTGCGGCGCC